>JBAXND010000016.1 GCA_037133915.1 Bacteroidota bacterium | reverse complement strand
TTGGTGGACCAGTTTGCCGCGGAATGAGTGGACTACTATGTGCGGAATATCCATATTATCAATGACTGAATCTGAACTTCGTCCTTCTTCACCTCCGCGGCAACATAAAAGCCGTCTGCTCTTTTCATGGCGGCAGATTCCAAATTGTTTATGCCCTTCATCATCAGAGCTTCATTTGCTTCTGCGCCAAGCAATGCCTGCACACGAGCTTCCTTAAATTTCCCATCACGCCAAAGAATTATACTTGAATCGCGAATAAGGTCCCAGTCGGCAAAAGCCTTGTTGGCACTGTCAACCGATGCTTTGCTTCCCAAATATGATTCATAAACAATCTTAAAATTGCTATTAACCCTACCTTTGGCTTGTTCCAAATCATAAATATTACGGTTGAAATCAACTTCATTTTCTGTAGCGATGGCTCTGGTAAATGAACGGCTCATTGCAATGATATCCCGTTCTATTTCCCTAATGGACATATTTACTTTATACGAGTTATTATAAAGGCTTGATGTATTTTGCCATAGCACGTTGGAGTGTCTTGTTGCATTTATGCCGAGCACCACCACCATAATTAGCGTTGCCATAAAACCTCCCAGCAACAGAGTTCTTATCTTCATCTTTCGGAACAGTAGTACCTTCTTCATTGCATTATTGTTTAAAAAATAAATTACTTACGGCTGAATACAATTTAAATCCCCCGAAATTCTCAACGAGGGTGCGTTCGGATTCATCAACCAACAAAAATCCTTTTCTGTTCAGTGAATTGTATAGTTTATTGATGATAGTCCGCTGAGCATCTTCATTGTAGTATATCAAAAGATTGCAGCAGCATATCAGGTCAAAGCCGCCAAAAATGCTAGATGGTGGCGACGATGTGCCTGCTTCAAGTATATTGTAGTTAGAGAATTCAACATTCTTGTGAATTTCAGGATTTAAAAAATAATATCCGGCCACCTTGCTAAAATAGTTTTTGACTTGCGAATATCTAAGGTTATTCAGCGCGGCAGGGCTGTATATACCTTCTTCTGCAGTTAAAAGAGCTGACTGCGAAATATCTGTTGCAAAAACGATGGGTAGATCACACTCTTGATTCCGTTGTTTTAAATCATGTGCAAGTAACACCAGCGAGTAGGCTTCCTGACCTCCGGCGCAACCGCAAGACCAAAATCTTGGCAACGACTTTTTTTCTTCTGATTTCCGCACTAACAAGGCCGGAAATACATAGCGTTCAAGGATGGCGTAATCAATTGAATTTCTGAAAAATAAGCTGAACGGGACATTGAGCGAAGCTATTAATTCTGCCGCTTCAAGGGCGTCGTTTTTTATCATCAATCCGTATTCGTCGAAATTCGCAAAGTCGTACTTGTGCATACGCTGTGAAATACACTTTTGCAGAAATGAAGCAGAATAAACCGACAAATCTTTTTTATACTGTTCAGCGAAGCAATTGATTATTCTTTCCAATGATATACTTTCCTATCGATAAAATAAATTAAAACCATTATAAAACACAGCGAACCTTATAGAAATGGACTCACCATTATCTGAAGTGCGCTCCTGCAGCCGCATCAATAACATCATAATCTGTCCGGTTAGGAATTCTATATTTTTCAATGCTTCCCAACTTTTTCAAGAGCTCATTAATTTCCATTTTCAGATCAATCATTTTTTGCTCCCTGCTAATGAAATTTTTATTTTGCTTCTCAAGCATCTGCGACTTCTTGGTCAATTCGTTTTCAGCCTGTTTTAAACGGCTGATATCAAAACAATGACCAATGAATCCAATGAATTCGCCTTGTCCGTTGTAATTTGGACTCCCTTTATCGAGCAACCATTTATATTCCCCGGTAAATTCTTTTAAGCGGTATTTGATTTCAAACGGTTCTTGGTTGTTCCATGCCCGGTTAAAGGCTTCGGTGCGCAGGGCGATGTCGTCCTGATGAACGTCGCTAGTCCATTCGTTACCTATTGCTTCTTCCAGTTTCCGTCCTGTAAATTTTAGCCAGGGCTCATTAAAATAAGTACATAGCTTGTCGGAACCGGCAACCCAAATCAAGGCCAATCCCGAATTGGCAAGATTGCGGTACTGAACTTCTTTTTCCTTCACTTCTTCCTCGGCAGCTTTACGGGCAGTGATATCATGTACCAAAGAATACAACAGGTTGACTCCGGAAATATTTACCGGACCTGAATATACTTCTACGTCCCGAATCTCCCCGTTTGCCATCCGATGCTTAAAATTGAAGAGCTTTTTGTTGTTTTTTAGCGCTAATTGCATTTCACTTTTAATCTCTTCTGGAGTGAGGCAATTAATTTCTGCGATGTTTTTTCCGACCAATTGCGACTGAGACCACCCATAATATTTGCAAGCTGAAGAGTTCGCCTCAATAATCTCACCGGTGGTGGGTTGAATAAGCATCATCACCGCATGACCATTTTCAAAGAGCGACTTATACCATGATTCATTTTGACAACCTGTAGCTAAGGCACTCTTTCGTCCTGAATTAGCCCTGATGAAATACATATATCTGTTTGCAGTCAGTTTCATTGCATCAACCAACCAAGGGCTCGTCGTGCCATTTTTGTGAATGCCCTTCAATTCTGCCGGCGAATCTTCGGATTCAGCTAATTGTCGTAAAAAAGCTGCTGATATCCCGTCATTTCCGTAAAATATTACAGCCGATGAGTGCATACTCAGTAGTTCAGCTTCTGAATAACCGGTAAGCAGACTCATTGCGGAGTTAATGACGATGCAATACCCATCCTGGTCGGTAATTAATATACCCATGGGAATATTCTCAATCAAACTCCGTGAAGTATTTTGGCTAAACCTAACTTCTGGACTTTCTAATTCTTGTTTTTGAGTAGCTGTGTTTTCCATAATGTTTTTGTTTAATACAACACGTCGTGACTTCAGATAATCAGAAATTTTTTCATGGATTATTCGCGATTTTGTGTCTTGGTATAAAATAAAGATATTGCCATGCTCATTTAAAAGCAAGTCGGGGTAAAGTCCTATACAGCATCGATGTGTGAATTGCCACGAGCATAAAAACGCTGAAATTTGGAAGTCGGGAGTCTGTAATTGGCTAATTATAGGATTGTTGCCTTTTGGTCAAAGTTGTGAATATTTTTACTGTTAGAGAAGCTTTTAAAATTCAAATTATTGTTTTAGAATAGGATAAAGAAAAGGCAGCTATTCTAAATGCTCACGCGAATTTTAACATCTATTAACAATAAAGCGTCATTTTAGCATGATATAGCCATGCTTAGCATTTGATTTCAGTACGGAATTAACATATGGAGCCGAACTCGCTGAATGGTTTTTTGCCGATATGTTATTATTTAGATAGGTTGGTGCGCTTACCGGGCTCTGCCGATATTCAGCAACGGCCAAACTGCTTGGTCCCTGTTATCAGAGGGTGCCAAGCAGTGTAGTTAGGTGACGATTAAAATTTAAATCGAATTGAATGGGTGGTGGATGTATATGTTTTTATTTATACATAACATATTTCAATCAATGCGTTTGGTCGTTATTGAATCCTTTGTCCGATAGATTAAAATTATTCTGCGTGCTTTTCCTGCAAAATATTAACCTTTGCTTTTCGCAAGAAAAATAGCATTGCCGCGCCGGTATTTGTTGCGCCTCTTTCCAGGTATTTCATTTCTATGAGCTTGATAAGTTAGCACTTCTCGCCCCAACCGTTTTTTCTGATGGGGAGATAAACACTGTAAACACCTTACGTAAACGTGCAAAAGCGAAGTATTTTACTACTTCTTACACCCCCACATGGGCATTCACAATAGAAATTTCCACTTCTCAATGTGTCAATAACCTATTTGGCTTCTTTTTGATTTTTTTGTGTCGCCATATTTTTATGTCTGTTAATTTGTTTGTGAACGGTCGCAATAGCCTTGCCTATAACTACCTATAAAAACTAAATCTCCGGCATTTTCAGCAGGAAAGCTTCATTGTCATAAAGTCCAAGAGACTTCAGGTAGTTATCAGTCATATCAATGGTACTGTGTCTGCATTGCCTTTGGATGCTTTTCATATCAACTCCAGCTTTGTATGCCATAACAACCCCAGTGTGCTTCCATGAATAAAGTGTGTGTCGATTATCAATTTTTAGAGTGTCAAGAATTTTTCTGTGTCTTTCACTCATTTTATTTTTTGACAACAAACGATCCGTGCTGCCAGTAGTGAAAAGAAAGCCATTATTTTTCTTATTAAACCCTACCGAGATTAAATATTTTTTAAAAGGTTCTGGAATATCCACAAAACTCTCTTTCCCATTTTTTGAGATAGTTGCCGGGATGAATATTTTTCCTGATTTTAGATCAAGTTGCTCAAATTTTAAAAGTCTGATTTCATTAGGTCGTAAATAGCAATAATAGATGAACTGAATAAATGTCCATAGTTGCGGATCCTTATTCAGAATGCTTTTCTTTAGTATTTCTATTTCAGCATTAGTATAAGCCAGATTTTGATATGATTTAATCTCTTTTTGCTTCCTCAGTTTCATAAAAGGATTTTCAGCTACAAGTTCCCTTTCTTTAAGTTCATTGAAGAGCGATTTAAGGTAAGACACCTTGCTGTTTATAGATTTTCCATTAAGTTTTTCACTCAACACAAGGGAATCGATAAAACCTAAGGCATCCAGCCTGTCAAATGAATGAATGGGGGAATTGCTTAGACGTTGGTTCTTTGCCCACTCAAGAAAGCCGTTAACTGTGCTGCTGAAAGAAAGGTATGAGCTACGTCGGAACGATTGCTTCTTTATTTCAAGGACGTGTCTTAATGCAGCATCGATGGTCATGACTTGCGTCACCTTGATGCAGTCCTCTGCTTTTTTTGTCGCATCAATATGATAGCCTTCGTCAAGTATGGTATTAATCGACGCAATTCTCTGATTTGCGTATGCTATTCTCTGATCAGTGGTCTGGTAATCATTAACGGAATAATCTCGCTTCCGCACCATTTTCCCTTTTTGGGCGTTCCAGACATAGAACTTGATGTACCACCTTTTTGCAAGGTCGCCTCCACATTTAACTAATTCCGCTTTTTTGAAAGGGTGCATTTTTTCGTGCAAATCTAACTTTTTCAGCTCAAATACTGACGCTACTGACGCAGAAAGTGACGCAGCCGAAAAACAAAAAAATCCAAAGCGCTCGTTATCAGCAATTTGGATTTTTGTCGGGGTGGAAGACGGGTTTCGAACCCGCGACCTTCAGAACCACAATCTGACGCTCTAACCAGCTGAGCTACGACCACCATATAACAGACCGCAAAAATACACTTTTTTTTTGAAAATAAAATGCTAAGTAAAATATTCGGTTTTCTTTGCGGTCTTATTGGCTGTTCAGTAGTTTACAATTTGAAAATCGGCAATTCCGGAAATCTCAATATCACAATTTAGCGGTCTGAGCAGCGTTAACATCAGTGAAATCATAATTATTAATTGTTAATTATTACCTGTTAATTCTTATTTTTGGCTGATGAAGCAAAACCCGGACGGACAACCCAGAAAACATGAGTTCCTCAGGAACGTGTTCACGCTGTTTTCCGGCTCACTGGCATCAAGCGCCATACCGTTTCTGGCAACCATCATCCTGTCGCGGTATTTCTCCGAAGAGGTTTTCGGTACATTTTTCGTGTTTTCATCAACCGTAGCCGTACTTTCTATTCTTGGCACGCTTCAGTACGAACTTGCCATTATGCTGCCCGACAACGAACACGAATCTGTCAATCTTTTTGTATTAAGTATTGCAGTAACAGTTATCGTAAGCTTGCTGCTGCTTGTTGCTGTCGCCTTGCTGCACAATCCCGTGGTTCGCCTGCTGGGCGATGAAGGCATGAGTTTCTGGCTTTGGTTCGTACCACTCAGCGTGCTGCTTACGGGCATTTTCCAGGCTTACAACTATTGGTGCAACCGTTTTAAACGCTACAGTCTCATTTCCTGGTCGAAAGTGAGCCGCGCAACCACCATGAGTGCATTGCAGATAGGCGCCGGATTTGCACCACTGTTCAAAAGCTTTGGCCTGATAGCCGGGCAAATCATCGGTCAGCTCATCGGAAACCTGCATATTATCTACCTAAGCATGAAGGAAACACGCGCCATGATGAAATTCGTTTCATGGAAAAAAATGTTGTTTGTAGCACGCAAATACCGCGATGTTCCACTGTTCAATACCCTGCTGCAAGGCATGAATTCACTTTCAAACCAACTCCCGGTATTTCTGCTTACGCGCTTTTTCGGAACCGCCACAGCCGGTCAGTACGGCATGTCGAACCGCATCATTGCAACGCCCATGGGACTCATCGGGCAAAGCACGGGGCAGGTGTTTTTTCAAAAAGCCACTGAAGTGTTCAATGCCCGCGGCGACTTCTACGGATTGATCAAAAAAACGTATGTATCCTTACTGAAAGTAGCAGCCCTGCCCTATTTGCTGATGCTGATATTTGCACCCCTGCTGTTCAGTTTCTTTTTCGGGGCGAAATGGGGCGATGCGGGCATTTACACACAAGTGCTGGTACCATGGCTTTTCATGATGTTTTTAAATTCGCCCCTCACATTTATTATTACCATATTAAATAAACAGCGTCAGATGGTGGTGTATGATTCTATGCTGATTATCATGCGCTTTGCCTCGCTTTATGTGGGTTATAAAGTGTTTAGCAGCACGCTGGTATGCCTTGCGCTCTTTTCCGCTACCGGATTTTTGTTTAATCTTGTCCTGATGTTCTATTTTCTGTACATATCCAAACATGCGTACCGTGGAAAATAAACTGGAACTTTCTTTCTCGGGCGATGTGTGCCTGAACGGCGTTTTCCGCGATAAGACAGTTGGCGGTGAAGAAATATTTTCTTCGGAAGTGTCAGCATTCATGCGCTCTTCCGATTTTTTCGTATGCAATCTCGAAGGACCGCTTTCAGCAGATGCGGCATTGACGGTGTCGTCGCCGCAAGGCAGCATTGAATACCTGGCACAGCGCGGTGTGAACACATTTTGCCTTGCCAACAATCATATTTTTGATGCAGGAATCAAAGGCTTTGATGATACCGCTTCCGCGATAGACCACCTGTCGTTAAAGCGTTTCGGCGCAGGCAAACGTATTGAGGAAGCCTCGAGCGTAGTGTATCTTGAAAAGAACGGATTGTGTGTTGCCCTTATCGGGATGTGCCACAACGAAGGAATGACGGCTGCTGCAGCGAAGGCAGGCGTATTTTCCGAAAAAGATATTGCGCTTCTCGGGACAAGAGTAACCGAAGCAGTGGCTCGTGCAAACCGCATCATTGTAGTGTTTCACGGGGGCGAGGAATTCACAAGCTTTCCGTCGCCGCCCAAACGGGTGCTTCTGAAACGTATTGCCTCTATTCCGGGCGTGGATGCCGTGGTATGCCACCATTCGCACAGCTTACAGGGCATGGAGCGCTTTGGAGACAAGCTTATTTTTTATTCGCTCGGGAATTTCGTGTTCGACCTTGAAGCACACAAACCCTATGCAAATACCCGCCAATCGGCTATTCTGAAATTCACGATTACAAAAGAACTGATGTTCTTCAACTTTTTTCCAATTGAAATTGATGGGAATAAAGGTTGTATAGAAGCCCGCAATGTTCCGTTTGACGAGGAGTTCAAAGCTTTGTGCGATTTCTCGGATTATCAGGAAAAATGGGAAACAGAGGCGTATAATGTATTGTATAATACACCGAATGCCGCTAATGACGGACAAAACAAAGGGACAGGATTAAAAAGCATTTCTCCGCTGCTGTGGCCTTTTCATGCTTCATTTTATAGAAAATTGTTTGGCCTTGCCGGCGATAAATACCGCAGAAGCCTTGTGAATGCAGCACTTAAGCACAGGAGAAAACGAAATGCATAGGCTGCACCTGATACATAACAAAGGTTTTCGCTGGACTAAAACTGCAAACGGTTTTTCCAAAGGAGCGCTGTACAGCCCTGATGGTCGCTTTTACGGTAGCAGACACACACATGAATATTTTAATGATGCCGTCACGGTCGCAGCGCTGGAAGATCTCGTTGTCAATGCCAACGGTATGTTCAGCGTGGTTTGTGTTTACAACGAACTAATCGTTCTGACCGTTGACCACATCCGCATGTTTCCCTTGTTCTATGCTAAGAAAGACGGTAAATATATCGTCTCCGATGATGCGCTTTTTCTGGCAAAAGAATGTGATTTGCACGAAAAAGATGAGCTTGCTGAAGCAGAATTTCTCGCTTCGGGTTATGTAACGGGCAGCAAAACCCTGATAAAAGGAGTCTTTCAGGTGCAGAGTGGCGAATTGCTTGTTTTAGGGGCGAATGACATTCGTCCCATTTCCTATTATTCATATGCTACTTCCGAGCCTTACATTCATAATTACAGCAAGTTACGTAATTCCGCAATTGAAATTTTGCATATCGCTTTTAATCGTTTTACAGAATCACTTCAGGGGCGAACAGCAGTGCTGGCACTCAGCGGAGGATACGATTCCCGCCTTATCGCAGCTATGCTGAAGCTTGCAGGATGCGACAATACCATTTGCTTCACCTACGGTCGCGCGGGAAATGCGGAATCTGCCGTAAGCGAACAGGTGGCAAAAAAACTGGGGTTTAAGTGGTATAATATTATTTATAACGAAGCGCTGATCAACGGTTACCTTGATGATGAAGGGTTCCGGGAGTATTATACGTTTTCGGCAAACACCACATCGATGTTTTTCATGCAGGAATATTTTGCGGTGCGTGAATTGAAAAAGCGCGGACTTATCCCTGATGACGCGGTTTTTGTATCAGGTCATTCGGGCGATTTTCTTGCCGGAAGCCAGCTCACCAAATATTATATTTCTGAAAATGCAGGCATCAGTGAGCTTACAGAAAGCCTTTACAATGGGAAGTTCAACATGTTGCATCCCGCCAAGGAAATGCAAACAAAAATAAAAAATGAAATCCGTAAATTTCTGGAATACGGTATTGGCAAGGGCTGCATAGGCTATTCCGTGTACGAAGACTGGGACTTGAAAGAAAAGCTGTCTAAGTTCATTGCTAATTCTGTCAATGTTTACGGCTATTTTGGTTACGAATGGCGCCTTCCCTTCTGGGATATCGATCTGACCGATTTTTTCAGAGATATTCCGTATGAATTTAAGATGAATAAGGCATTGTACGACGACATCCTGATACAGGAATTCTTTGAACCTGCCGGCCTCACATTTGAAAAAGAGTTACAGCCATCTGCAGGCGAAATCCGCTCACGCAATTTTAAAAATGCAGTAAAATCAATCCTTCCGGGCAATATCCGCCAAAAATTATTGCAGCGCACCGACAATATCTGTTATCACGAGATTACGTCCTATATGCTCAAAGACCTTGAAAAACGGGGCATTCATGCACGCATCCACGGCAATACCTACAACTCTGTAATTGTTCAGTGGTATGTTTCGAAAGTAAACACTTCATTTGCAATTTAATGAACAAATTGTTATATTTGTTCTTATTTTATACGTTATGATACAAAGAACATTTCTTTTTGTGATTGCATTTTGGTTCATTGCAACAGGCGTGCATGCTCAAAAAAACACTTCTGTTTCCCCCGACACCCTACCGGTTGAATACCGCCTTCACTACACAAACAGCATTTTCAACAGCATTGAACAAAATCCTGCTTATGCAGGTGCAGCGCAACAGTCAGTTTTTAAAACCGGTTTTGAGTACAACATGCCATTTCTTGCTGTGCAGGAAGGTATGCATTATCCTTTTGCAGCAAGTGTTTCGTACGATGGTTATATAGGAAAGAAAAAGAATTTCGGGATTGGGAGCAGCATTTTATACACATCTGAGCCCTTCAAATTTACCGAACAGGCGCTGCTGGCCTTCAACTACAGATTTAAACTGGGGAAATTCTCAAAGCTCAGAGTTGGCCTTTCTTTAATAGGTTTCACCGGAGGTACAGATTTCAATGCAATTCACTTTCCGGATGAATATAACTACCATCAGGGACATGTTTACCAGACTTCAGAGGAATATCCGGGTTCTTCTGGTTACTCTAATGTCAATTTTGGAGCAGGTTTATTTTACACCCGAAAATTGCTGTGGGCAGGGTTTTCCGTGGCAAACCTAACCGAACCGGAGGTTCGCTATTTTAGTTTATCGCGCATCCCCCGCGTTTATTATGCATCTGTGGGCAATACCTTCAGGTTGCGGAAAGAAGTCTCAGTAATCCCCTCGGTAAATTTCACTTACAAAAACAAGGACATATTGGTGATGCCGTCCGTTATGGCAAGCTGGAAAAATATGCTTGGTGCGGGCATATCGATGCAGAATGTTGATTTCTTTTATGCCCGGCTTGCCTTTAATTTTTTTGAGCATATTGCCCTTGAAGGCTTCATGGAAATACCGCTAAAAAGTACAGTGCGTAACGGATTTGGATGGCTGACCTCGGTTGGAGGTTCGTTGAAATACAGTTTCGCCGGAAATAAAAATTTAACCATAATCCGCTGAGCCATGAGAAAAATAATCATCGTTTTCATGCTTTGCCCGCTGCTGTTTACAGCCTGTAAAAAGTATGACGCCAATAGCACTGATGAGGAACCACTGGTAAAGACGATTCTTGTCAATTCAGACATCCCCGATATGAGAGTCCCTTTTGGTTCGAAAATTACGTTGGATGCCACTATGCCCGGTGCAACTGCGTATTTGTGGACGCAAGCCGGAGAAACAAGTCCGACCATTCTTTGGGATGGGCATACTCCTGAGATCATTGTTCAGATTATGGCTTCGGGACAATTACATTCTTACACTGTTGAAATCATGTATGATCAGGCTTTTGTATGGTGCCCCACTACTTTTACACCAAATGGTGATGGCCGTAATGATTTCTGGTATCCGATATTGCACCTTGTTCCTGAAAATGGTTTTAAACTCAGCATATTCAATTCCGATATGAAGCTGATGTTTTATTCTGAAGACATTTATAAATGTCGCTGGAATGGTAAGTCTAATGATGTATTACAGCCTGTTGAAACCTATTATTTTACATTACAGTACTACAACAATCAGCAGAAAAAGTGCACTTCGTCCGGACAATTTTTACTCTGTAAATAATCAAAGTAATAAGTTGAAAGTTAAAAGTTCATAAAGTCTGAAAGGATTGAAGTGCAGCCCATCCGGACAATTTATACTGTGTAAATATTCAGCAATTTGTTTCCTGATTAGTTGTAAGCAGAAAATTCTATTCAAATTTTAAGTTGAAAACTTCGATTAAACCATTGCCATAACGGCGGTTGCAATATTTTCCATAACCCAGAGCGGTGTAGATGTGGCACCGCAGATACCAATGCTTTCAGCATCAGCAAACCAGCGTACATCAAGCTCGGCGGGCTCACAGATAAAATAGGTTTTTGAGTTCACCGATTTGCATTCTTCAAACAAAAACAATCCGTTTGAGCTCTTTTTGTCGCTCACAAAAAGGATAAGGTCGTGTTCTTTTGCGAATTTCTTCAGCTGAGGGGTGCGGTTGGAAACCTGCCTGCAAATGGTATCATTGGGAATAAAATCAACCAGCAAGGAAACATTGGTGCCTTTAATCCTATTTTCAATGGCTGAAACGATTTCGCGGAAACCGCCCGTACTTTTGGTTGTTTGCGAATAGAGCCGGATTTTTTTTGAAAAATCTATTTTGTCGATATCCTCAATACCGCCGATTACTATGGCTTTTCCGGACGTTTGTCCCAACAGACCATTTACTTCGGCATGATGTTCTTTTCCATAAATCACAATCTGCCCGTCGGCATTTTTCAGCTGCTCAAAACCAAGTTTGATTTTATTCTGGAGTTTTAATACAACCGGACAGGACGCGTCAATGAGCTCAATATTATTTTGCAGTGCTATGCGATATGTTTCGGGCGGCTCGCCATGAGCGCGAATCAGCACTTTGCAATCGTGAAGGTCTTTGAGTTCTTCATGACCGATAACACGCAGTCCTTTATTTCTGAGGCGTTCCACTTCAGCGCCGTTGTGCACGATATCGCCCAGGCAATACAACTGACCTGAGCGGTCAAGTTCTTCTTCTGCCGCACGAATGGCAAACACTACGCCGAAGCAAAATCCGGAATGCGGGTCAATAGTAATCTTCATCAATAAAACTATTTATCAATCTCGGAAATAATGGTATAGAGCCACGTACGGAAGGCGTCCTGTTTTGTTCCGTCGGCAAGCAGGTCGTCGCCTTTTGTATTGCGCAATACCAGTCGGATGCCGCGATTCTGATTTTCTTTCAGGGCTTTCATATCATCTTTGCAAACGGCATCAAATTCGAGGGCTTTTTTAGTTTGTGTCCAGATACCGTCAATCATCAATAAGGTCATGTCCTCTCCTACATTTTGCAGCGATATTTTTTTAAATTCAAAAATGCCGTCTTCGCATTTCTTTATTCCAAAAAGAGCGTACATTTTTTTGATAAATGCATCTTTGCTCCGTGTTTTAATATCGAGGCAGGTATAGGATTTTTTCGTGGCTTTGTCAACCCAGGTTCCCTGAGCTATCTTTTCAGCGTCATCCTGAGCTTTAAGCAGTACCGGCATTGTAAAAAACGCCATCAATAAAGTGAATGCAGCAATTCTGAGTTTCATATTCATATGTATTAGCAGTTCAAAGGTAAATCAAAAATAAGAAAAAAAGTATCAGAGTTTTTTAATCTTGCGCCACATCTTTTTTTCATCAGGAAACACAATTTTTTCTTTCTGATATTCCTTATAACGCAGGCGGATTGCTTTTCGGTATGTGTCCTTGTTATTATCATTAAAATGTTCACCAATTTTTGCCTTGAATGCTTCCAGTGAAAGATCAAAACTGCCCATGCTCCAGTACAGGAATCCTTTGCAGATGTAGAGATTCAGGAGTTCGTCGTGCACGGGAGCCTGTGAGGCCATTTTATCGATGTACTGAACAGCAGCTTCTGCGGAAGCAGCCTGCGCCATCTTAAGATTATATAATGTAAGATGTTTTGAATACCAGCCTTTGTCGAGAGAATCACCTGCATAATCAATTTTGTAAAGGATATACTGCACGGCTTCATTGCGTTTGCCACCGGTCCACCGCCATTCAATATCATCTCTGGTAATCTTCTGTACAAGAGGAATGATGCGCCTTTGAGCCGAATCTTTATATGCCTTGATTTTGCAATCAGCGATAAATATCTGATATGCTTCAATCGTATTGCTGTTTTTAGCTGCGGCATAATTGGTGCTGTCGGCAATAAAGGTGGTAATCTCACCGATTCTCATTTTTGCTTTTTCGGCAAGAATATCATCCGGAAAATATTTTATAAATGTCTTGAAATCCTCCAGCGATTCACATTTTTTAAGCAGGCTTTCGCGTGCGCTTGCAAGCAGAGCGTCACCGGGGTATTTCTTTGCAAGATTATCATATTGTAAATAGCTGCTGCATGAACCGAACAAAGTTATTTTTTTATCCTGCAGCGTTTCTGCCTGAATAAGATAAGCCCTTTCGGGAGATATTTTATCAAAATTAAAGGAGTAAAAGATATCGATGGTGCTGCTGTCTGCAGTTATATATTGATCCTCTTTGCCGTGTTTCAGAAGCCAGCTTTTTAATGTAGCAGGTGTAACGTAAGGTTCAATGGTACTGCGTAAAAGACGGATTTCACATTCATTGTTATACACCGGTTTTATTTTCAGAAACGAATACAAATCACCAATTTCAAGATTCAGGTAACGCGAATTGTCAAGTTCCGTCATCCATGCTTCTATTTCAGTATTGCTTCCCTCGAGTTCTGTTGACAGAAATGTTATGAGGTAGGTGAATTCATCTTTTTTAGAAATGACCAGTGGCATTGCATTGTAAACAAATCCTCCCAGAAGCTGCTGTTCGACAGGTATTTTTTTATCGCCCAGCGGCATTGTAGATTTGTACCCGTATTTCTCAATGGCTTCGAGCAGGTCTTTCACGCCTTTGCATGAAGTGGTAAGGATGATTCCCAGCAGCATTATCACCGGAAGAATGAATTTGCGCATAATTCAATGGTTTGTTGAAACGGAATAGAACGACTTTAGCGTGCACATTACAGGCAGGATTAGTTGAGCAGAAAGTACAAATTTAATAAACTTGAGGTGTAAATGGTAAATTCTTACAGATGATTTCATTTTGTGATTTCTAAAAAAACACTTAGGTTTGAGCTCTGATTTCAGAATGTGATAAAACAAAAAAACAAAACGTCTGTAAAAGACGAAAATAAAGCAATGCATGTAAATTTCACCGGAAGGGCATGGCATGGCTATGTCCTTATTTTTGTATTCGCGTTTATTCTGTACGGGAACAGCATCATGAATCATTATTCCATGGATGATAACATGGTGGTGTTTAAAAACGAATCAATTAAAAAGGGATTTCGAGCTATACCGGGCATTTTTAAATCGCGTTATACCGAAGACAACAAGCAAAGCTATGAGTATCGCCCGATTGTGAAGTCCACTTTTGCCATTGAATACCAGTTCTTCGGCGAAAGCCCGCACATCAGTCATTTCTTTAATGTACTGCTGTATGCATTCGCCTGCATGCTTTTACTGTTGGTGATGAAACGCCTGCTGCAAGGCTATCATCCGTGGTTGCCTCTGTTTATTGCCTTGTTGTTTGCGGCGCATCCGCTGCACACAGAGGTCGTGGCCAGTCTTAAAAACCGGGACGAAATTCTAAGCTGGCTGGGAAGCCTGCTCACCTTGTGGTTTGTTATAAAATATGCTGACACTAAGAAATTGTGGTACTTACCGGCAGCCTTTTTATCTTTCATTTTTGCATACTGGTCAAAGTCAGGTGCACTGGCATTTGTAGCAGTTATTCCGCTTGCGTTGTATTTTTTTACCGATGCCGGGTGGAAGAAAATACTTGCCGGTACACTAGTAATTATTGCTGCATTGTTCATTGCGCGCGTGCTTCCACGATTTTATCTGCCGCATAATGAGCGCGTCATTCAGTACTTCGAAAATCCCTTGTATTTTCAGAAAGGATTCTGGGTACACATTGGCACATCACTTATTGTACTGCTGTATTACCTGCGTTTAATGGTATTTCCGCATCCGCTGATGTTCTATTACGGCTTTAATGAAGTTCCGGTGGCAGGCATTGGGAATTACTGGGCACTGCTGTCGCTTACGCTGAATCTGGCATTATTCGCGGTAGCGGTATATCATTTTCGGAAAAAGGCGCTCCTGTCGTTTGCAATTTTTTATTATTTCATTACGATTTCGATGTATGCTAACCTCATAAAACCGCCGCCGGGCATGGTTGCCGAGCGTTTCCTGTTTTCTCCTTCGCTGGGTTTCTGCATTCTTGTAATGATTTTGTTATTCTCACTATTCAAAGAACCACTGAAAACCATTGCCATGCGCATAAAGCCGGGCATCGTTATTATTTTGGGCGGTCTGTTGCTGCTGTATGCCGGTAAAACAATCAGCCGAAACCCCGACTGGAACAATGAACTGAGCCTGTACAGCCATGATATCAAATACGCTTCGCAATCGGCAAAAGCCAACAGCATGCTGGCATCGGTTTATATGGTTGAAGTTTACAGAGCGCCTAATGCAGCAAAGATGAAAGAAATGGCAACCGATGCCATCAAGTATTTCAGGGCTGCAGTAACAATCTATCCAAAATATGCTACTGCCTGGAATAATATGGGAAGCATGTATTTCAAGGTAATGCAGGATTATACCAACTCTGTTGAATGCTTTAAAAAAGCCATTGAGGCTGATACAAATTACACCGATGCGATTTTCAATCTTGGATATAATATGGATGTAATGAACAAATTGCCTCAGGCAGAAGTTCTTTACAGCCGTGCGTTGCTTACGGATCCTGAAAACGTGAATGTGCTGTCAAATCTGGCCAATCTGTATTTTAGAATGAAGCAAACAGGTAAAGCACTTGATCTTAACCGGCGCATCATAAGCATTGATCCTTCATCTGACGTGCCATACGTCAATATTGGCAATTACTATTTCATTACTACCGATACTGTTTCCGCAATTAATTACTGGGAGAAAGCTATTGATAAAAAGCCCAATAATAAAAGGCTTTGCGATAACCTGAGCCGGTATTTTGCCTATAAAGGGAATCAGCAGAAATCAAGCTATTACCGCAATCTGGCAAATAATGCAAGCAGATAATGGTAAATACTTCTTCGGACTAAACGAATAAACGTCTTAACGACTATACAAGTTGCCAACCAAACAATAATTATATTTGCACTTATCTCAAATCATAATTACGCCCATGTTTTTTCTGTTCAGTAAAATTCTGAGTTTCATTTTCGCCCCGTTTAGCTGGTTGATTGGGATGATGATTGCGTTACTGATTGTCAAAAATCCGAAAAGAAAAAAACGGCTTCTCATAACACTTGTAGTCTTTACGCTGTTTTTCTCAAATTCCGTATTTATAGATGAAGCGCTGCGTTTATGGGAGTTTCCGGTAACAAAAAATGAAGCATTGGGCACTTATGATGTGGGCGTTGTTTTGAGCGGAGGTATGGTAACCGAGGATACCCGCCTTGACCGGCTCACCTTTCAGAATAATACAGACAGAATATTGCAGGCAGTTGATTTGTATAAAGCCGGACATATTAAAAAAATACTGATTTCAGGCGGTTCGGGCAGTCTTGTTTACCGAAATATGCTTGAATCGGTACTGCTGAAAAAATATTTTGTGCGCATCGGAATTCCTGCTGCGGATATCCTCATTGATTCCGTTTCGGATAATACCCATGAAAATGCCGTTAATACTGCAAAAATTCTGAATGCAGAGTTCGCGGGCGGAAGCTATTTGCTGATTACTTCGGCATTTCATATGCGCAGGTCGCTCGCATGCTTTTACAAACAGGGACTATACCTTCACCCCTACGCTACCAATAAACTTGTTGGAATCCGCCGTTGGGACATTGGCTACCTTGTCATTCCAAGTATTGAATCCATAGGATACTGGGAAAAACTCATCCATGAAATCGCGGGATATATTATCTACGATATCAAAGGGTATATTTAACAAAATCATTTTGCTTGTTGACTTTCGTGAAGGAATAACTATTTTCCTTTCACAAAATTGACAAGCCCTTTTGCTTCAAAAATAGCCATGAGTTTTTCGGGCAGAGGCGCAAATGTGTATGCCGTTCCGGAAATATTGATGATACCTTTCGCAAAATCTATTTCAACGCTGTCGCCTTGTTTAAAGTTCTGAACCGCTTCTGGCACCACGAGTATCGGCAATCCCTGATTCACCGATGAACGGTAGAAAATGCGGTTTACAGATTTTACGATAACGGCTTTAACACCGGCAAATGCCAACCCAACCGAAGGATGCTCGCGTGAGCTGCCGCATCCGAAGTTAGCACCGGTAACAAGAATATCTCCGTTTTGAACACGCTCTGCAAAACTGTCGTCAAATCCTTTGAACAGATGCGGCATTATTTTTTCCGCTTCGTTGCTGTTTACATTATAAGTAAGGTTTCCGGCAAACATCTGGTCCGTATTCATGTCATCGATATCAGCGTAGTTCCACACGCCTTTTGCAAAGCGGTCTTCACCCTGTTTTATCTGAACGGTATGACCTTGTTTTGCTTTGTACGGGAATACATCTGTTGCCACAATTCCCCGAGGGTCGGTGATTTCTCCTTTAAGCGCCGAATGCGCTACTGTTGCCGGAGAAGCAAGATAAATATTTGCCTTTTCGTTGCCCATTCGGCCGAGGAAATTACGGTTGGCTGTTGATATTACATTCGCATTGTCGGCCGGAATGCCCTGTCCGGTTCCCAGACACGGTCCGCAAGAGGGCGATAAAAAATTCGCACCCGATTTCAGCAGTTCCGTTACCAGACCTTCTTCAATAGCTTTCATGTAAATATCCTGAGAAGCAGGAATGATTAACAGCTGAAAACCTTCAGGAATCTGTTTGCCTTTAAGAATTTCAGTCGCCACTCTGATATCTTCAATACGGCCATTGGTGCAGGTTCCAATGAGTGCCTGCTGTAATTTCGTGCCCTGAACTTCGCTTACCGCTTTTACATTGTCAACATGATGAGGTGCGGCAACTACCGGAAATATGTTTCCGAGGTCAATTGTATATTCTTTCAGATAAACGGCATCAGAATCGGCCCATGTGCCGGGTGTTGCAGCTCCTATGAATTCATGCAGCACTGTATCCGATGGAAAAACGGCATTCTTGGCGCCCATTTCGGAAGCCAGATTGGCAATGGTCATGCGGTCGGCAATAGACAGTGTTTTCACACCTTCACCATGATATTCGATTGACATATAATCGGCACCGTCGGAACCAATCATTCCGATAATCCATAGTGCAAGGTCTTTGGCAGCCACGCCCTTATCGAGTTTCCCGTTAAGGGTAATTTTTACGGAATCGGGAACGCGGAACCAGGTTTCGCCCTGTTTCCACAATCCGGCAGTTTCGGTACGGTCAATGCCGGCAGCAAAAGCGTTGAATGCTCCGGCAGTACAGGTGTGGCTGTCGCTGCCCACCACAATCATATCAGGACGCGCATACAGCGACATCAGCTGATGGCAAATTCCTTTTCCAACATCATGGAATTTTTTGATACCCTGCTTTTTCACGATGTCACGAATCTTCTGATAATCGTTGGCAAGCTTTGCATTTGTGGGAGGTGCGTTATGATCAAGTATGATGAGAATCTGGTCGGGATCCGCCACTTTTTCGCCGCCCATCTTTGCAAATGTTGCATGGATGCTTGATGAATTATCATGCGATAAAACAATGTGCGGTTTACGGAATACGATGCTGCCTTTGTCGGCACCGAGAATCTTTTCTGCATAGGTTTTTCCTGCCATAATAGATATGATTTTTTAATGTATATTCTGCTTAATTTGCGGTAACAAAAATATGTAATAAATAATTAGGACAAAGGCTCGTTGAATTTTTATTTTAGTAATTTTACCAATAACAAAATGTAAAAAAACACCCTATGAAAAAATGGCTCTTCTTTCTCTCTTTTTCACTCTGTTTGATGCTTGCAAAATCAAATGCACAACCCTGGATGCAGGCGCCATATCTGCAAAAGAGCAAACAATCGGCTGATTTTTATGACATCCGGAACTCATTTAACGCATGGTGGGGTAATCGCCCCTATGTGCGTGGGAAAGGATATAAACCTTTTAAAAGGTGGGAATATGTAATGACTCCGAAGGTTTATCCCACGGGACAGCTTCCCGCACCCGATAAATACCGCAAAGAATATCTGAAATTCATGGAAAACTATTCCAAATCAGGTATTCAAACCAAAGCAGGCGGAAGCTGGACGCCGCTGGGCTTGACATCATGGCAGCTGGGATACAGCGGGTACAATCCCGGAAACGGCCGTTTGAACGCGATTACCGTAGATGTTTCCGACAGAAACAGGATTTATGTAGCAGCTCCTTCGGGTGGGATATGGATCAGCAACAACGGAGGGTTAAACTGGAACACCTATTATGATGAAATGCCTACACTCGGTACTTCTGCAGTTGCCATTCATCCAAATAATCATAACACGATATTTATTGGCACCGGCGACCGCGATGCGTGGGATACCAAAGGTACCGGGCTTTACAAATCGACCGATGGCGGGCTTACCTGGAATACAACAGGATTGTCTTTTGCGCCCGATTACATGAATGTCAACAAAATTCTCATCAACCCCATTAATCCGAATACGATGTTCGCAGCAACTTCTGACGGGGTTTACAAAAGTATAAATGGTGGAAATACCTGGCAGCTCTCGTATAATCAGAGCGAAGTAAAAGACCTGAAGTACAGGCCCAACGACACAAGCGTGCTTTACGGAAGCGGATCTTATTTTATCCGTTCAACCGATGCAGGCAACAACTTCACGCGTAATACCACTGACTTGCCCAATGATACCGCGCGTCTTGAATTTGATGTTACCATTGCCAACCCAATGTACATTTATGTTGTATCATCAAGGCCCGACAATACTTTTGGTGCTGTGTACCGTTCAACCGACGGCGGATTAAGTTTTACGCAACGCGCCAATTCGCCCAACATCCTTGGTTATGCGGAAGATGGCAGCGATGGTTCGGGACAGGCGTGGTATGACCTCGCAATTGCCGTTGCGCCTAACAATGCAAACGAAGTTTTTGTAGGCGGCATCAATGTATGGAAATCGATTGACGGAGGCGCATCGTTTACCGTAAATACCATGTGGTACACCGGAAGTCCTTACACATACATTCATTGCGACATTCATTCGCTGAATTTTTATGGCGACAGTTTATATGCAGGCAGTGATGGCGGCATCTTTTTAACCGGCGACCATGGTACCAGCTGGAGCGACCTGAGTGCGGGCCTCGGCATCAGCCAGTTTTACCGCATGGGAAGTTCAGAAAATGCACCTGACCTTATTGCGGCAGGCGCTCAGGATATCGGTTCCAATTTATACCGTAACGGTAACTGGTGGCATGTTTATGGTGCCGATGGTATGGAAGCGATTGTTGATTATCAGGATTCCAATGTTATTTTCACTTCGTCTCAAATGGGAGGAATCGTAAAATCTGAAGATGGCGGCGTTAATTTTATGGATGCACGCCCCAACGACAGCATTTCAGGTGGCTGGGTAACACCTTACGTGATGGATGCCATAGACCATCTCACACTATTTGCCGGATACAAAGACGTTTACAAAACCACCGACGGTGCTTACGTGTGGCAAAATATTTCAACCAATCTGACCGGAGGAAGCAACCTCGATGCACTGTCTGTAGCCGCTTCCAACAATAACTATATTTACGCGTCCAGCAGCAACACGCTCTATTATTCAGCAAACGGAGGAACAACGTGGGATAGCATCGTTCCCGACGGGAATCAGTATATCAACTACATCGACGTTGATCCCTTGAATCCATTGCGTGTGTGGCTTGCCACGTCTTCGTGGTATGGCGATAAAATATTTTATTCGCACGACGGCGCCCATTCATTTACGGATATAAGCAGCAACCTGACAGACTTGGGCGTTAATTGCATTGCTTACCAGAAAAATGCGCACGATGCTTTGTATGTGGGCACAGAAGTAGGTATCTTTTACAGAGATTCAACCATGGCACTTTGGGTTCCGTTTATGACGAATCTGCCAAACGTTCCTGTGCGCGAACTTGAGATTAACTATGCAACAAACAGGATACGGGCAGCTACCTATGGTCGGGGTATTTGGGAAGCGCCATTGAATAGTTATGCAGCCATCAGCGAAGGTGCGCTGCACGATGCAGTGGAAGTTTTTCCCAATCCTGCAACGGATGAACTTACAATAAATATTTCATTAAAAACTTTGTCATCAGTAAGCATCACGATATTTGATGTTACCGGCCGTATGGTCAGAAATATTGAACCGGGGACTGTTCTTACAAACCGCCGGACTGTGGATGTTCATGGATTGTCACAGGGAAGTTATTTTGTAAGGATAAAATCCGGTGATGATACCGTTGTCCGGAAAATCAATATCATCAGATAGTACGCGATTTATTTTCTCACAAAATGGGGCATTTCAGCGGGCAGCTCAAGCGACAGCTCTACGAGTCCCATGCAGTTGCCATCCTGATACCAGGGCGCCTGATAAATCATTTTCTTCACACCATTTTTTTCAATGGTATACACATTGGTTTTCTTTTCGAGAAGCAGTTCCATGAGCTTGTTACGCGATTCCTCGCCATGGCAGTCGAACAGACTTTTACCAATCAGAGCAGCTCCGCCATAGCTTTCAAAAGTCTTGATTGACTTTTCATTCATGTAAAGAATAATAGCGGTTTCGTCACAAATGGTCACCGCACCCTGAAATTCTTTAAAAAAATCAGTATTCATAGCTTTTTTATAATGAAATTAATCCTGCAAAAATAAAATAAAATTGCTCCGGGTTAACCCGAAAAATGATTTCAAAATCGTAACACTTTTTTGCAAAAAAGTATTACGCTCTGCAATCGGCTAATGACGGGATAAACAGAAGTCTGATATTATTTTCTGTATAAATCAGCAGATACCATCGTCCAATTAATAATTCAGTTTCTTTCCCTTATCAATTGCAGGAATTCCGGTTTTCATCCACGTGGGTTCGGGTGCATCTTTGAGGTAGAAATCAAAGAATTCTTTCATACGAATGCTGAGGTCAACCCGATTGGGCCATTTTTCGAGGTTGTGGGCATCGCCGTTATAATTCAGCATCCATACAGGTTTTGAAAGCCTGCGTAAGGCTGAAAAGTACTCAATGCCCTGTTGCCAGGGAACGGCACCATCGTTATCGTTGTTCATCATCAGCAATGGAGTCTGCACCTTGTCGGCAAAGAAGATGGGCGAATTTTTAATGTATAATTCAGGATTTTCCCACAGCGTTTTGCCAATCCTGCTTTGAGCAGTTTCATACTGCCACATTCTGCTGATACCCGATTCCCAGCGAATACCGCCATATGCACTTACCATGTCGCAAACACCGGCACCTGACATTGCTGCTTTGTAACGGCTGGTTTGAGTTACCATGTATGAAACCTGATAGCCGCCCCAGCTCTGCCCCTGAATGCCTAATCTGTTGGCATCGACAAAACTGAGAGAGCAGATAAAATCGGTACCGCTCATGATATCGTCGTAGGCTGATTTGCCCGGCTGACCTGTAGTATAGGTAATATCGGGCATGAAAATTACATAGCCGTTGCTTGTGTAGAAAGCCGGATTTACGATGGAACGACTTGGTGAAGGAATCCAGTGATTGTTGAGCTGGTCGGAATATTTCTCATAAAAATAAACAATGGCGGGATATTTTTTCGACGCGTCAAAATTTGCGGGTTTATAAAGCAATCCTTCGAGCCGGCTGCCGTCGTATGATTTCCATGTAACCAGTTCAACGCTTCCCCACAGATATTCCTGCTGCTGAGGGTTTGCCATGGATATTCTTACCGGCTTTTCAAATTTCATGTTTGATGCCCACAAATCGGGATACATCGTGAAATTTTGCATGGTGAATATCACTTTGTCGGCATTTTTTGCCTTCACCGTAAAATCATATGAACAGGCATTTTCAACAATTATTTTTGGTGAAGCGGGTTTCCATCCGCCCTGAAAAAAGCCTGTATTACGGTTAACCTTATCAAATCCTCGCAACAGCAGCGGCTTATTCGATTCCAGATAATCCAGCTCGCTGTTGGTTTTAACAATTCTCAGCTGAATATTATTTTTCCGTCCGTAGCTGCCTGTAAGATTCACCGGTTTCTCTTTTCCCGAAGGATCTGCTTTCCAGATATCATATCGGTCGTAAATCAGCAGATAACGGTCGTTTTCGCACCAGCCGGCAATGCCGTACGGTGATGGTTTTGCGGGCGTATCATTATCTTCATCATAAAAAGGAACGCCCAGATTTTTGGTCAGGCAGGTGGTGGTTGCATCGGAAGTTGCGTATGAATACCAGGCACTGTCAGCTTCGTTATAATATATAATGTACTTCCCAAAAGGCGACATACTGACAGCATATTGCTTTTGTGCAAGCACCAGTTTACGCTTCCCCGATTTTACATCTACAATATATACATCGCGCATTTCCTCCCCTATCCACGACTGGAATTTTTCATATTTTTTACCATTAAACCCAAGCGCAACATTCAGATTGTTGTTGAGCAACGATATGCTGCTCAAGCTGTCGTCGGCCAGCTGAATCATTTTATTCTGTGTAAAATCCCATACGGCCGTGAAGGATTTCTTTTTATCCGCATCGAGGTCTTTGAGCTGCTGCGACTGTAGGCGACCATCGGTCCACGCCCATAAATCGAGTTTTATTTTTTCATCGTCAAGAAGTGTGTCTTTCGGCTCAGTCAAGGGTTTCGGGGCTGTACCAAAATACAGCAAAGAGCCGTCGTCAGAAAATGAAGGTCTTTGATTCTCGCTTGCGCTCCATCCTTTAGGCATGCCTTGCGAAAGCGTATCAACAAGTTTCCGGAGTGCCGACGATGAATAATACAAATTGAACACTTTCGCACTTCCGGTATCGGCCGAAAACAAAAACGTAAGTTGTTTGCCGGCAGTATCGATTGCGATACTTTTAGCTGAACCTGCAGCATTTAACAGAGTTAATGCATGACTGTTGGTTGTATGAAACACTTTGACCGAAGTAGAATCAATCGAATCTTTTTTGACAGTTATAATACCCAATAAGCTGCCATTCTCTGAGAATGAATATTCGGTAACATTCTCAAAAGTAACGGATGCACCGGTCATCGGATTCAGCACCACCAGTTCGGTGCCGCTTTGTTTTTTCTTTTTGGAGTGCTTTTCCTTTTTAACAGGAACACTGTCTGCTTTTTTAGCTTTGTCGGTATCTTTCTTCTCCAGTTTTTCTTCAAGTTGATAAGCCATCCAACCGCCTGATTTTTCAGGTATTTTGAAAGATTTAACCCGTTCAAAACGGACAATATTCCGTGTGCTCATTTTATAAACGCCCAGCGAATCTTTGGGTAACTCATCGTCTTTTTTCTTCGCCAGTTTAAGTTTGCGGATACTGTCTTCGGGCTGTTTTATTTTAAAGGTAACGTAGCTGCCCATAGGCGAGAAAACCGCGTCACAGCCGCGCGCAACAGAGTCTTTTACAAAAGTTGTGAGATTTACAAAGTACAGCCAGCCATCGCCTTTCAACGGATTAATCTCGTACGACGCCCATTTGCCATCGTTTGAAATAATAGCATGTTTAACAGTTTTCCACTTCAGGTAAACACTGTGATCTAGTGGTTTCTTCCCGTTCGATTGAGAGAAGCTAACAGCGGGTATAGCGACAATAAGTAAGAACAGAACAATTATATTTCTTTTCAAAGCTTTGATGATTGATTAATAAACAATGTTCAAGCAAAAACTATTCTCCAATAATCTTGATAAGCACGCGTTTTTTTCTTTTTCCGTCAAATTCGCCGTAAAATACGGCTTCCCAGGGCCCAAGGTCCAGGGAACCGCTGGTAATGGCAATCACCACTTCCCTGCCCATAATCTGACGTTTGAGATGAGCATCACCGTTATCTTCCCCAACATTGTGGTGGTAACCATCGCGGCTGTAGGGTGCCAGTTTTTCGAGCCATTCAAGATAGTCCTGATGCAGACCGCCTTCATTATCGTTGATAAATACACTTGCCGTGATGTGCATAGCGTTTACGAGGCACATGCCTTCACTGATGCCGCTTTCGCGAACGGCTTGCTGTACCTGTTGTGTGATGTGAACGAACTGGTATCTTTTTTCGGTATTGAACCAAAGTTCTTTACGATAAGATTTCATCCTTAAAAATTTGGGACGACAAACTTAATATAATTTGATTAACAGGCAAATGAATAATGTAGATTCTAATATTTGTTATAGAATCTTAATAGATCAAGAAATTGGCAAGAAAGCCGGGAAGGCTGCATCATGAAAAAACAAAGCGGGACGCCTACTTTGCAGCCGGCATCCCGCTTCAGTGAATAATAACCGTGGTTTCTATCCACCGCCAGGTTACTGTTTGCTTGCCTGATTACGGGCCGGCTTCCTTGCGTCTGCCTTCCCTATCCGTTCCATCCGTCGATTTCCTTCAGATCTTCGTTTTCACTGCCTTCGCTGTTTATTGCGCTCTTTTTTCCTTCGCCTTGCGGCTCTGTACTCCTGAGAGGCAGACAGTTCTTAACTCCGTATCAAAGAATCTCTCCGAATTTCCCTGCCCTCGCGGACCGGTTCGCTATCCCTGACCTGATGTAACAAATTTACGTTCTGGAAAACCCAAAGTCAAGCAAATTGACGTTTTGTTAGTAACACATTATCAACCAGACTTTTCAACAATTTGTTAATAACCGAAATTCTCGCATATTACTGGAATAGTGACACTTGAATAAATCCGAAGTCCGCAAAGTCCGCTTTTATCAACATTTTACTCATTTTCAGAGCATTTATGAATGTTAACGCGGTCTAATTTTTCTTTACATTTTTCAGAACAAGCAGATTCATGGGGTTGCTTCCGAGACCTTCTATATTATGCTGCACAAATCGCAATACCTGGTCGTAATAAAGAATAACTACCGGCGCCTCCTCAATAATAAGGCGGTCCATGCTGCGGTATAACTGTGCCCTTATTGAATCATTGGTTTCAAGTTGAGACCGGCCGAACAGCTTGTCGTAAGATGTATTTGAAAAGTGAGTGTAATTAGGCCCTTTCGGACAAAAGTTGTTGGTACAAAACAGTGAAAGATAATTTTCGGCATCCGGATAATCGGCAATCCATGAGGCGCGAAACCAGGTTGCCTTTGACTTGGCAATCATTTCCCTTAAAGTGGCGGGCGGATTCACATCGATTTGAATTTTGATTCCTATCTCGCCCAATTGCTGCTGGATATACTGACACAAATCCAGATACGAGGCCGTTGCCGAAAGCGTGATTGGCGGAAGTCCTTTACCGTTCGGATAACCGGCAGCGGCAAGCAGTTTGCGCGAAAGGTCGGGGTTATAATTATAGCCCTTAACAGCGCTGCTGTCGAACGACGGCATTCCGGGTGGAATAAAGCCATAAATTCCGGGCGTGCCGATATTATTGCGTAAATACTTCATCATCTTGACGCGGTCAAATCCGTAGTTTATTGCCTGCCTTACCGCTTTCATCCGCAAAGGGCTTGTTTTAGAGGCATCCAGATGTTCATCGACCATAAAACCCAGATATTCCGTATTCAGATAAGGTTGCGTTATCAGCCTGATACTATTATTGTATTTAGGATTCAGTTTACCTGCCGGTGTAAGCATTTCGTCTTTGTAACTGGCATCGATACCCGACATGAAATCGAGCTTGCCCTTGATGAATTCGAGAAAAACAGATTGTTTATCGGCAATAAATGTAATGGCGACGGCATCGAGGTATGGCAGACGCTTTCCTTTATCAAATTCAAAATAATTTTCATTTTTAAGCAGCACCAGCTTCACACCTTCTTTCCACATTTGAAATTTAAACGGACCGGTGCCGACAGGATGTTTCCTGAAATCTTTACCATAATAATCGACCACTTCATGGGGCACCACAGAGCAGTACTGCATCGACAGAAGTCCCGCGAACGGCGGAAACGGCTGTTTCAGCGTAATTCTGAAAAGTGAATCGTTCACGGCTTCAAATTTGTAGCTGCCGTCGGCAGAAGTTGCAACATTATTAAATATCCAGGCGCCGGGCGATGCAAGGGCATCGCTCGTGATGCGGTTAAAACTGTATTTAAAATCTCCCGCTGTTACTTTTCGTCCTTTTCCCTGAGGAAACAAAGGGTCGTTGTGAAAATAAACATCATTGCGAAGATGAAATGAATACACCAGACCGCTGTCGCTTATCTCCCAAGAACGCGCGATGCAGGGTGTCACTTCCAGTTTATCATTGAGCTGAACAAGACCGTTGAACAACTGATTGTCTGCCCAGATATGAGCCTGATCGCGGGCAAAAGCCGGATCAAGTGAAGTAATTCCTGCCGATTCATTATAGCGGAAAACAGTTCGTGTTTCGATTGAATTGTGATTGCCCGAACACGACCACAGCAACGTTATAAAAACGTACAGATAAGCCAGCTTCTTCATTTGAAAATATTCTGGTTCAAAGATAAAATAAATGTCGTACTGTTGCTTCAGAGAATACAAAATCGGTAATTTTGCAAGGCTTCCAAATAATCACGAAAAGCTTATTACGCCAGGTATGAAAATCCAAAAACTGTTTAACTTCCGGATGCTGCTCGTTGCAGTATTATGGCTATTCCAGAGCATTCCTGTTTCGGCACAGCTTAATCAAAAATCACTCCTGTGGGAAATTTCCGGCAACGGGCTTAAGCAAAAAAGCTATCTGTTCGGAACGATTCATATTATCAGCAAAAAAGAGTTTTTCCTTACGGATGTGATGAAAGAGAAATTCAAATCGTGCGATGCGCTTGCTACCGAAGTAAATATGGACATTCCACTCGGCGAACAATTAAAGATGGCACAGAGCGCGCTCCTGCCCGAATCGCATACTATTGAAGACCTGATTGAGGTTTCAGCGTTTGAAGCTTTGCGTTCATTTATGATTGACAGTCTTGGTATCAGCAAATCAAAATTCAAAAAGTATATTCGTCTGAAGCCGTTTTTCCTCAGTGCCGTGCTGAGCTCAAAAATGTCGGGGAAGGTCGTGGCGTATGAAAAAGTATTTTTTAAGATGGCGAAAAGGAATCATATGCAAACACTCGGCCTGGAAACACTGGAATATCAGATGTCGCTGGTAAATGCGGTTCCCAACGACCAGCAGGCTAAAACGCTTATTTCAGGACTTGGTTCCTTAAGCGATTTTCGCAAGTCAGAAAAAGCGATGGTTGATGCCTATAAAGACCAGGATATCGACAAATTATATGAGTTCATTACATCACAATCGTCGACAGACAAGTCATTTGAGCAGGATTTTATTACCACGCGCAATCACAACTGGGTACCGGTAATTAAAAAAATGATTTCGGAGCAAAGCACTTTTATTGCGGTAGGCGCCGGTCATCTTGGCGGACCCGGCGGAATGGTACAGCTTTTATTAAAAGAAGGTTATAATGTAACAGCTGTGCAATAAAATCCATATTTTTGCTGTGCATTCATCTATATAATGAAAACAAAAGAGTACAAGAAAAAAGTCGGTGTTGCAAGACTTTCAATCTTATCAAATACAACACTTATTCTTATTAAGCTGCTGGCAGGGATTTTCAGTGGTTCGGTAAGTATTATTTCCGAAGCTATTCATTCATCAATGGATCTGATGGCGGCTGTTATTGCCTTCTTCTCGGTGCGTGTATCGGGCAATCCACCGGATAAAAAGCATCCATACGGACACGGAAAGTTTGAGAATATTTCGGGCGTAATTGAAGCACTGCTTATTTTTATTGCTGCCGTCTGGATTATTTATGAAGCCATTCACAAGCTTTATAATCCTGCAGAAATAAAGAATATAGAAGTTGGCGCGATTGTAATGATTATTTCAGCATTGGTCAATGTTTTTGTTTCGCGGAAATTATATAAAGTAGCCAAAGAAACTGATTCTGTAGCGCTGGAGGCAGACGCACTTCACCTTAAAACGGATGTGCTCACTTCGGCAGGCGTTGCAGTAGGACTTTTACTCATCCTTGTTACCGGAAATAAATATCCATTTCTGGATCCGGTGGTTGCCATCATCGTTGCCTTATTCATTATTTACGAGGCCTTTGTTCTTCTGAAAAAGGCTTACAACCCGCTGCTTGACACCACCCTGCCCGACGATGAAGTGGAGCTAATAACGGGCGCAATCAACAAACACATTCAGGAAAACATGGCCTGGCATCAGCTTAGGACGCGCAAATCGGGTAATTACAGCTACGCTGACTTTCATCTTGAAGTGCCCGAATCATTGAGTGTAAAAAGCTCGCATCAGCTTTGCGATGATATTGAAGCCGAGATCAGGAGCCATTTTCACAACATCGAGGTTCAGATTCACATTGAACCAATGCCATCGGTGAGCGAAGAACAGCAATAATTATTCTTCAGAAGATTTGGCAGGAAGGGGTTTCACAATTACCTTCTTTTTCCACCTGCCTGTTTTATAATATGTATAAGAAGCAAGTAGTCCGAATACCCATGCAATGGGTATTCCCCACCATATGCCGTCGGTACCCATGGTGCGCGAAAGGTACCATGAAATGGGGATACGCAATACCCACAAGGCGAACAGCGTAATGAACATTGGAATGAGCGTATCACCTGCACCGCGCATCACGCCGTTATTAATAAACATGGCTGTAAAAACAACGTAAAAGCTGCTCACAATTATCAGATATGAAACCCCGATTTTTACCACATTCGGATCGTGATTGAACAGCATCATGAGTTTATCGCTGAACAATATTGTAATGGCCGTAACTATCAATGAAAATGTTGTGGTCATCAACAACGTTGCTTTGTAACCGGCCTTCACCCTTTCAGGCTTATTGGCCCCTAAGTTCTGACCAACGAAAGCCGAAAGCGCCATCGAAAAATTCATGGCAGGAAGCGCAGCAAATGAATCGATGCGGCCTGCAACGGCATATGCCGCAATAGCATCTGTTCCAAAATCATTCACGATTCGCATAAGTGCCATCATGCCGAGTGCGAGGAATGTTTGCTGCAAGCCCGATGGTATGCCTATTTTGAGACTTTTCAGGAAAATATCGCGGTCGAATTCTATATTTTTGAACGAGAAATGTATCAGTTCGTGATAACGGTTCAGATAAATGATGGCAAGAATGAATGCAACGGTTTGAGCAATCACAGTTGCCAGAGCAGCACCCGCAATTCCCCATTTAAAAAATTCAATAAACACAATCACAAGGATTATATTCAGGATGGTGGAAATAATAAGAAAGTAAAGGGGGGTTTTAGAATCGCCCATGCCACGAAGCACCGAAGCCGTACCGTTGTAACCAAACATCATTATCAAGCCCGAAAGAAAAATATTGTAATATAAGACGGCATCTTCCATGATTTCCTGAGGAAGTTTCATCACGGTAAATATCCAGCGGCTGGTAAGCAAGCCCACTACCGTAAGCACAATAGAAGAAAAAAACAGGAAAACGAATAAGGTATCTACAGCCTTTTTTACCTGCGGATATTGCTTGGCGCCGAAATATTGCGAAATAACCACCGATGAGCCCATGGAGAGACCGATAACCAGAGAAATCAAAACAAAAATTACAGGAAATGAAGCGCCGACTGCCGCCAGCGCATTTTTGCCTAAAAAATTACCGACAATGACGCTGTCAACAATATTATATAACTGCTGAAATACGTTGCCAAGCAGCATTGGCAAGGCAAACATGAAAATAAGCTTACTCTCTTTTCCTACCGTCAGGTCCTTCATCTGAAAATTTCAAAGTTTGCAAAAGTACAACTAATTAGACCAACCTATGACGGTATTCCTTTGATTTTAGTCAGCAATATATCATATTGTAACCTGGCATGTTGGAAATAATAAACAACCGACAGTAAATATCTTATTTCAAATATCGGCTTTTATTAGCCTAAAAATTCTGATATTTGCTGAAAATCCGAATTGGTGAAAAAAGCCGCTGTTATAGCCACCTTATGTATCCTGTTATTTAACACTATGGGATATTTTATCGTGTTCAAAAGCATGCAGCTGGCTGTGAAGAGCGACATTAAAAGACGCATCAAAGAGAAATTACCTGAATCAGAACTCACAGTAATAAGACTCAGCGACAACGACAAAACTATGCATGACCGTATGCGCTGGATAGAAGGTACAGAGTTCAGGCTCGATGGTAACATGTACGATGTGGTGCGGTCTGAGCGGGTCGGCGACACCACCATTTATTACTGCATCAACGACGTTCAGGAAGAGTCACTTTTTGTAAATCTTGACAAGCAGGTAAAAGAACAGGATCAGAATAATCCGCAATCAAATCAAAAACGCACAAATCTCCTGAAAATATTGGTTCAGGAAGCACTGATGACGTCAAAGGAATTGAAAAATTTCTCTGTTTTACTGGGTGAAATAAGCATATTCGAAAGACCAATGGTTTCTGAAATCGCATTCTCACCTCCTGCCCCGCCTCCAAAATCTTAATCTAACATACAGAAAAATTCAAACCTTTAATAAACTGCTTTCGAGTAGTTTACTAAGGGTAAATTTTATTTACAGACTACAGCTGCATGCTGAACATACGTGAAGTATATTCCTGTAATCTGTTAGAATAATTATTCGTTTAAAAATCTGATCATTATACGTACCATTATGAAAATACGATATTTTATTTTGATGACGGCATTGATGCTAAGCGGTACAGCATTGTTTGCGCAAGTCAAGAAAAACAGCATCACAAAAGATACTCTTAAACTCAATGAAGTCAATATAGATGCACTCAGAACTACTTCACCTTTAAAAGAAATACCGGCCACTGTTTCCGTTGTCCAGGAACGACAGCTTAACACGCTTACGAAATCAATTGCTGCCGATGAAATTATGCGCCTCGTTCCGGGTGTGAAAATAGATAACGGCACCGGCGGTTCCAGAGTTCACCTGTATATTCGTGGAATGGGTGTGTTGTCTGAAACCGGTTTCAGAGGAATTCAGGTTCTTATTGATGGCATTTCTGTGAATGACCCTGCCGGGTATTGCCCTGATTTGTACGATGTGGACTGGTCGGTAGTAAAACGTGTTGAAATTGTTAAAGGCCTTGCAGCTTCTATTTATGGAAACAGCGCCAATGGCGGCGTTGTAAATATTACAACAGATGACGGCGGCGATAAGCCTGTTGGCGGCACGTTTTATGCGACAGCCGGTTCCTATGGTTTTATGAAGTTCATGGGACAGGTTGATGGCAAAGAAGGAAATGTTGATTACAGGATTTCATACAGCCATACTCAGGGAAATGGCTACCGTTATCATCAGGCCTACATGGGTGATAATTTCAGTGAAAAATTAAACTGGAAACCCAGCGATAAAGTTAAAATTACCCAGCTGCTGTCGTACACCAGTTATTTCAATCAAAACTCAGAAGGGATTAATTTGGGACGCTACGACACAGTCAGTCACAGAGCGGCTAATACCGATGCGATTCCGTTCAATGAATTTCATACTACCAAACGGCTCACCGGCGGGCTCATCGGCAAGTTTGATGTTTGTAAAAGTTCGGATATCACTGTTAAAGGTTATTTCCGTTTCAATAATTACAGAGAAACTTCGAACAATGGTGACGACAATAAACCATTCATGAACATGGGCTTTTCGGCGCAATACAATCTGCATTCCGGAAAAGGGAAAGTCAGGAATCATTTGAGTGTTGGCGCCGAGTATAAAGACCAGACCATGACCGAGCATATGTTTGGTGTAACGAACGACCTCACCAGGGTTGACAGCCATTTCAGCCAGTCATGCCTTGATCTGGATACATTGCTCATTAACCAGATTATTAAAGAAAAGAGTGCCGGAGTGTTCATGACCGACAAACTTGACCTGTTTAATAAAGTATATGCAACCTTAAATGTTCGCTATGATTATGTATACAATCAACTGATTAACAATATTCCGCTTCCGGACTCGATTGTACAGGCTTCGGGTAACCGGGCTTTCAGTCAGCCTACCTTCAGCTTCGGACTGGCATATGATGTATGTAAATATGCAAACATTTATGCCAATATTGGCACGGGATTTTTGGTTCCTACCGAAGATGAATTGTATAACAATCCAGAACACTGGGGTGGTTTCAATTCAAAAATCAAACCTTCATCCACCCAATCGGCCGAGCTTGGAATTCGCGGTGATATCGGAAGTGTTTTTCATTACGATGTTACAGCTTTTGATATCACAACCAAAAATGAATTCTACCGTTACAGCATTCCCGGAAGAGGCAATAACACTGCCTTCTTTGGTAACATTGGCGGAAGCAGCAGGCTAGGTATTGAAACCTTTTTATCATATTCACCGGTTAAAAATCTCGTGGCTGATGTGGCTTACACATACTCAGATTTCACATACAACAGTCCTGACAGCGTTAAAGGAAACTCAATTCCCCAGTGCCCCCGGCATATGCTCACGGCAGAGGTTTCCTACAATTTCCTGAAGCATTTTACCCTGACACTGAATACCGAATATCAGTCAAAATGGTGCATTCAGGTGGACGATTCCGTTTACAATCATTTTAATGAAAACGGGCTGATCCGCAGTGCATGGGTGAAAGGGTTCAACGTGTACAACGCCGGAATTTCCTACAACTGGAAACTTGGTCCTGTGCAGGGTGAACTGAGTTTCTATGCTAAAAATGTTCTTGACGAGCAGTATTTCGGCTTCACGGAACCCAACAATGGTTCGGACTGGAATAGTTTTCAGCCTGCACCCGGTCGGGAGTTCTTCGGCAGCCTGAAACTGAAATTTTAAGGTGCATGAATTCCTTTGATAATTTGTACTATTTTTACATCCTTAAAAATCTGTAAATGAAAAAACTAATTTTAATTGCACTAAGCGTATTATTGTGTTGCACAACTTACTCGCAAAACGTGAATATAGTGCTTGCGCAGAAGATTGCGACCAATTACTTCAAAGCGCTTAATCCTGCAATCAGCGTTAAGTCAGATGTCTCTTTGGCCATGACTAAATCGGATGGTACTAATAATCTTTTTTATGTTTTTGATATTGGCACCAACGGATTTGTAATTGTTTCGGGAGACATGGCCGTTACCCCTATTCTTGCCTATTCTGATGAAGGAAAATTCGAACCGGACAATCAGGCTCCGGCCCTGGTTGAGTGGTTGCAGAATTATGCTGATGCGATTGCAGCAGTGAAAATGAAGACCACACGCACAGCGAATCCAGCTTGGGCTGCTCTTACAAATGAATCACAGCTCAAAAACCTTAAGGGAACGTCTAAAGGTGCGCTCTTAGCTACCAAATGGGATCAAACCCAGGGCTACAACGACAAATGCCCGGTGCATGCGTCAGGTCCGGGCGGTCATTGCGTTACCGGTTGCGTTGCTACAGCACTCGCTATGGTTCTGAAGTATTATAATTATCCGGATCATGGAATTGGAAGCCATTCATACCAGCATCCTTTCTATGGCACTATTTCGGCTGATTTTGCCAATACTACCTATGATTATGCTTCCATGACAAACACATCAAACTCGGCCAGTAAAGACGCTATTTCCACCCTGATATTTCATTGTGGCGTTGCTGTTGATATGTATTACACACCGATTGAATCTGGATCAAGCAATTACAAGTCGTATGTAGCATTGCGCGATTTCTTCCATTACCGCATTGCCATGACCTATGAGTCCAAATCGGATTATCTGGACGCCGACTGGAGAATAAAACTTCGCGACAACCTTGACCAGAATATGCCTATTCTTTATAGTGGCTCGGGCTCGGGAGGCGGTCACGCATGGGTGTGCGACGGCTATACGGATACGACTAAATTCCATTTTAACTGGGGCTGGAGTGGCAGTAACAACGGCTATTACACGCTGGCTAATCTCAATCCGGGCGGCTATGATTTCACTCAGGGACAAGATGCAATATTTGGTATTGCACCTTATTTTGCACCCTATTGCGCCGAAGGAAGAACACTCACAGATTACACCAAAACATTTACCGATGGCAGTGATTATTCATACTACTGGAATAACACCACCTGCGACTGGCTTATCAAACCACCGGCCGCACAAACCGTTCAACTTATATTTAATGATTTTAAACTTGAAGACGGCAAAGATTTTGTGAGTGTTTACGATGGCACATCTACCTCCGGCACACTGCTCGGAACATTTACCGGACACAATTATCCGCCCGCACTTACAGCCAGCAGCGGAAAAATGTTCATCACCTTTACAACCGATGGTCAAAATCAGGATTTAGGCTGGACCGCCACTTATACAAGTGTTGTAGCAGGTATTGAAGGTGCAGAAACCAATAATTTAATAGCATTGTGGCCTGTACCTGCTGCCGACCACCTGAATCTGCTTCTATCATCGGCACTAAACGGCACTATCACCATCAGCATTTTTGACATTGCCGGAAAGCTTATGCTTACAAAACAGGTGGATGCAGCTTCATCGAATTCGCTCAGCATTGATGTTTCTAATCTTGCAGCAGGTTCATACATACTTGAAGCAATTGGTAACGACGTAAAAATTCACAAGAAATTTGTGAAATAATCTTTGTATTATTGATAAAAAACCGCCTCTTTCCGGAAGCGGTTTTTTTTTACTCTTCAGGTAAAACAATGCGAGTGATGTGAGTTTTATAAATTGTGACTAATGTCAATAATGGTATGCCTTGGCTAAAAATTCTTATTTTTGCGAATGTTGAGTTATTCATGAAAAATAGTGAATTATGCAGATAATTGATGGTAAACTTGTTGCAGACAAACTGAAGAAACAGCTGGCGGCTGAATCCTTGAAAATGCTTACCGATACCGGTCATACTCCCCATTTGGCGGCAGTGCTTGTGGGTGACGACCCAGCCAGTCAGACCTATGTTGGCGGAAAGGAAAAAGCATGCAAAGAGGTTGGTTTCATTTCAACGGTATACAGGATGTCGGAAAAAACGAGTGAAGCAGATGTGCTAAAAACAATCGATTTTCTGAACAACGACGATGAAATCGACGGATTTATTGTACAGCTTCCGTTGCCAAAGCATATCGACGGGCAAAAAGTAATTGCAGCGATTTCGCCGTCCAAAGACGTTGACGGTTTCCATCCGGTAAATTTGGGGCGTATGTTGCTGAACGTACCGAGTTATTTGCCGGCCACACCATACGGCATCATTGAATTGCTGAAACATTATAAAATTGAAACCGAAGGCAAAGCCTGCGTAATTGTTGGTCGCAGTAATATTGTCGGAACGCCGCTCAGCGTGCTGCTTTCGCGCAATGCCACACCCGGAAATTGTACCGTTACCCTGTGTCACAGCAAAACTAAAAATCTTGCGGAGATAACCCGTCAGGCTGATATTTTGGTTGCCGCCGTTGGCAAAATGGAAATGATTTCTGCAGATATGGTCAAACAAGGCGCCGTTGTAATTGATGTCGGTATTCACCGTATTGAAGATCCGTCGACAAAATCAGGATTCCGGCTTAAAGGTGATGTAAAATATGATGAAGTTGCGCCAAAATGCAGCTATATCACTCCGGTACCGGGCGGTGTAGGTCCAATGACCATAACCTGCCTGCTCCAAAACACCCTCTCTGCTGCCAAGAAGGAATTTTTCAAATAGATATTCAGATATTGACTGCTATAGTTTTGCAGACAGTACCTTCTAATCATAGTGAATAAATCACCATTTTTTAATGGAAAAAACAAACGCCGATAATTACGAACAGATGCAGCAAGGTTTAATGCTACCTGTAATGGAAGAGTTTTGCACCGTTCAGGGCGAAGGTCACAACACGGGTAAAGCGGCATGGTTTATCCGGATTGGAGGATGTGATGTAGGCTGCAGCTGGTGCGATGTAAAAGAAAGCTGGAATGCCGAACTGCACCCACTTTCATTCACAAAAGATATTATTGAACATGCCGTTCAGCAAGCTGTAAGGTCAGTTGTGATAACCGGTGGCGAACCCATGCTCTATAACCTGAATCCGCTTTGCGAAGGGCTGAAGTTTTCAGGATTCGAAACCTTTCTTGAAACGTCAGGTTCAGCGCCACTCAGCGGAATTTGGGACTGGGTTTGCCTTTCGCCAAAAAAAAATGCACCCGCACTTGAAAAATATTATAATATTGCCAATGAATTAAAAGTTATCATAGCAGATAAAAGTGACCTTGAATGGGCAGAAATCTGTGCCGAACAAGTCAGGAACAGTTATTGTATACTTTATCTGCAACCTGAATGGAGCCGTTTTAGGGAAATAAGCCCAGTAATTATAGACTATGTAAAAAACAGCCCCAAATGGAATGTTTCAGTTCAGGCGCATAAGTTCCTAAGAATTCCGTAGTGCCAATGAACAATGAATAATAAACAATGAATAAATACGCAGCAAAATAAACGGACTTTTTCTCTGTGTAAATTTGCCATTTCGCTGTACAATTTTGATTTAATAATATAAGGTAATGAAAAGAACCGGGCTGCTGATTTCGATCCTCATTTTGTACATTATATATAATAGCAACCTTTTCGCGCAAGAGTTCTTTCTAACTTCAAAAAGCAAAAAGGCAAAGAAGTATTTTACTTCGGCAATGGATTACTATGTGGCACGCGATAATCAAAATTGCCTTGCTGAACTTGGAAAGGCACTGAAAGCCGATCCATATTTTATTGAAGCATGGATGCTTACCGGAGATGTGAATTCCGATTTGAAGGATTTCGATAAAGCATTGGAGGCCTACAACAAAGCCATTGAACTGGATCCCGATTTTTTTCCGCGTAACTTTTATAATATTGGGAAAATAGAATTTGCCATGGGCCTTTACAATGAGGCGAAAGAGCATTATGAAAAATATCTGACGTATCCGAAGCCCAATGTGAACCTGCTCGACAAAATAAATCGGGAATTAAAATCGTGCGATTTTGCTATAGAAGCCATGAAACATCCGGTTGACTTTGAACCCGAAGGCATGAGCGACAGCATCAACACCCCCGATGGTGAATATTCACCTTCCCTTACCGTGGATGAACAAACACTGATTTATACAAAGCTCAGCCCGCGCAATGAATATACGATTGGTAAAAACCCATTTGAAGAAGACCTTTACATTAGTAAGCGTGTTGACGGCACCTGGCTTAAAGGACGAAAAATGGGTCCTCCGATGAACACCCACGGCAACGAAGGCGCACAGTGCATTGCACCTGATGGAAAATTCATGGTATTCACCGGCTGTAACCGTGACGATGGCTATGGAAGCTGTGATCTGTACATTTCTTACCGCGAAAACAACAGCTGGACGGTACCCGTAAATATGGGACCTGTAGTAAATTCAGGACAATGGGATTCTCAACCCAGCATTTCACCCGATGGACGCGTAATTTATTTTTCAAGTGCGCGCGACGGAAGTAAAGGAAATATGGATATCTGGTATACAACGCGCGGCAACGATGGGCAATGGGGAACACCTGTAAATATTGGTGATTCCATAAATACTGTCTATCCGGAAATGTCGCCGTTTATTCATCCCGATAACCAAACCTTGTTTTTTGCATCTTCAGGATTTACAGGTATGGGCGGACTGGATATCTATTATTCCAAACGGAAAGAAAATGGTGGCTGGTCAAAACCAGTGAATTTGGGATATCCCATCAACACTTACAAAGACGAGGCCTACATGATAGTTAATGCCCGGGGCGATCTGGCGTATTTTGCTTCCGATAAACCCGGCGGTAAGGGTAAACTGGATATTTATACATTTAAACTGGCCGATAACCTCAGACCTAAGCCGGTTACTTACATGAAAGGCATTGTATTCGATAAAAAAACAGGCAAAAAACTGGATGCACGCTTTGAGCTGATTGACCTGGCGTCATCACAAACCATTATTACTTCAAATTCTGATGCCGTTACAGGTGAATTTCTTGTATGCCTGCCTACAGACAAGGATTACGCATTGAATGTTTCCAAAGACGGATACCTTTTCTATTCAGAGAATTTTTCACTTATTGTTGAAAAAGACCGTCTGGATCCCTTCCTGAAAGACATTCCACTGCAGCCTATTGAAGCGGGAGAAACGGTAATCCTGAAAAATATCTTTTTTGATTTCGATAAAGCTGAGCCAAAACCGGAATCGCAAGCTGAACTTAATAAGCTGGTAAATCTCCTGATTAAAAATCCTCAGATGAAGATTGAAATTGGCGGACATACCGATAATAAAGGAACAGCCGAATACAACCAGCAGCTTTCTGAAAGTCGTTCAAAAGCAGTTTATGATTTTTTGGTTGCACAGAACATCGACAAAAAGAGGCTTTCATATAAAGGTTATGGTATGACCAAACCCATTGCTACCAACGATACAGAAGAAGGGCGCGCTTTGAACCGCCGCACGGAATTCAAGGTAATGTAGGCCTAACAAGCCGTGAGTCGTAAGTCGTGAGTCAAAAGAAAATTGACTTCAAACTCCAAACTTCAAAATATCTATCTTTGTGCGCTTATAATGAAAACCATCGCCTTCCATACACTTGGCTGCAAGATGAATTTTGCAGAAACTTCTACCCTGACGCGGCAGGTTGCTGCCAAAGGTTTTGAAGGAATTGCCTTTAATGAGAAAGCTGATATTTATGTGGTGCACAGCTGCATCGTCACAGGTGCCGCCGAACGAAAATGTATTGCTGCTATAAGACAGGCGCGCAAACGCAATCCCGAAGCACGCATCATTGTTATAGGCTGTATGCCCGAAATAAGCCCCACACGCCTGCTGCAGGAAGAAGGCGTAGATTTAATTCTGGGAAACAAAGACAAATACCGCCTACCCGACATTCTTGAAAATGAAAACTTCAGGGAGGAAGCGGACGCAGAAAATATCTTTGTTCCTTCGTGGTCGAGCGGCGACCGTACGCGCACATTTTTTAAAGTTCAGGACGGCTGCGATTATTTTTGCGCATATTGTACAATTCCATTGGCCCGTGGAAGAAGCCGCAGCAATACCATCGCTGAAACCATTGAAACCGCACGCGAAATTGCACTTTCGGGAGCCAAAGAAGTTGTGCTTACGGGCATCAATCTGGGCGATTTCGGAAAAAGAAACAATGAGAAATTCATTGATCTGCTGAAGGCGCTCGAAGACCTTAGGGGAATTGACCGAATCAGGCTGTCATCCATAGAACCCGACCTTCTCAACGACGATATTATTCGTTTGGTGGCACAGTCAAAAAAGCTGATGCCTCATTTACACATTCCGCTACAGTCGGGCTCTGCAAGAATTCTTTCGCAAATGAAACGGCGTTATACAAAAGAGTTGTTCACTGAACGTATGCGTGCCATCAAAGAACTGATGCCGCATGCATGCATCGCAACCGATGTAATAGCAGGATTTCCGGGCGAAACAGAAGAAGAATTCAACGAAGAAATGGATTTCATCAGCGGCAGCGAGATTTCATACATGCATGTATTCACTTACTCAAAGCGCAACAATACCAAGGCTTCTGAGTTGGGCGACGAAGTTCATGGCACCGTTAAAAAAGAGCGCAGCCGCTTGCTGCATGAGCTGTCCGAAACGAAAAAGGACTATTTTTATCTTCAGAATAAAGGACGGGAATGCAATGCACTTATTGAATCTGACCGCCATCAGGGATTTTTATACGGTTTTACAGATAATTATATCAAAGTGCGGGTGCCGTTTCAGAACGAATCAGTCAACAGCATTGTGCGTGTAAAACTGCTGGAATTAGCTGATGACGGATGTTACGAGGTGGCGATGTGTTACGGGCTATGAGATCATATATTTTTTAATTGTTCATTATTAATTCTTAATTTACTACATGTATCCAACAATAAGTGATCTGATAAATGACATCTTCGGAACGAGCCTTACGCTTCCGATTCAGAGTTTCGGTTTCTTTGTTGCCCTTTCATTTCTGATTGGTTCGTGGATTATGAAGATCGAATTCAAACGAAAAGAAAAAGAAGGATTGATGCTGCCGGTAATTGAAAAAATTCGGAAAGGCGCTCCTGCCGGGATATTTGAACTGATTATGGTCGCGTTGATTGCGTTTCTGGTTGGGTACAAAGTGAGTGGCGCTATAATCGATTACTCAACCTTTAGCGATAATACTCAGGAATACATTCTCTCGCTGCAAGGCAATATCTGGGGCGGTTTACTGATAGCCGCAGCTTTTGCCTTTTACAGATACTGGGATAAAAATCGCAAAAAATTGCCGGAAGTTGTTTGGGAAGATGTGACCGTACATCCTTACGAACACGCAGGGAATATCCTTATAATAGCAGCGATTGCAGGACTGCTTGGTGCTAAATTGTTTGATTGCCTGGAAAATATTGACCGCCTTATCTCCGACCCCGTCGATACGCTGTTTTCATTCATGGGACTAACGTTTTACGGTGGTTTGATTATAGGAAGCTTCAGCGTACTCGTATTTGCACGCCGCAAAAAAATGAACATCATACATCTGCTGGATGTCGCTGCACCGGCCATTTTACTTGCCTATGCCATTGGCCGGACCGGCTGCTTTATCAGTGGCGACGGATGCTGGGGTATTGTAAACCTCAATCCCAAACCCGAATGGTTGGCGTTTTTGCCCGACTGGATGTGGGCTTATAATTTTCCGCACAACGTAATAAATGAAGGCATCGCCATTGACCACTGCACAGGTAAATACTGCACTGTGCTTGAATATCCGGTATATCCGACGGCGTTTTACGATATGGTCACTTACGGATTTGTATTTTCGGTACTGATGATGCTGCGAAAGAAAATTCATATTCCCGGAATGATGTTTTCGCTCTTCCTTATAATATATGGTGCACAACGTTTCATGATGGAACTTATCCGGGTAAATAATAAATATAATGTATTTGGACTTCGGTTTACGCAAGCAGAATTAATCTCCGTTTTTATGATTATTGCCGGAATAAGCGGCATTTGGTTTTTCCGAAAAAGATGGAAGAATCAGACCGGCAAATAGTAAAGAGATGCTACTTGAAGTGATTGATGAAATTTCTTTTCCATTGAGGGTGAAAATACGGGCAAACTGTGTCCTGGCATAACAAAAATAACGCCAGAATATTCAGGTATTATTGTACCTGATTTTTATGTGGTTTAAAATCACCACCCTATTAAAAATGCTGATATAATACGGGTTTCCTGTAATTTTTCCGAGAAAATAAAAAAAAATATTTTTTTTTATTTTTGTTCAAAACTTCTGAAAAAAAAACCTATACTTGTAGAAATTTCTTTCAAGAATTTACACTATGCTCCTGTCACGCCCATACCGTTATCTGAGCCTGCTAATTGTCTCTGTACTATTAGCCTCATGCCATGCGCATTACAACATCAGGAGTACCCGCACGGAACGCCATGTCATTGTTATGGACAGCGCACATGTTCCTGTTGACGATCCTGAAGCAATTGCAACACTTCAACCGTATAAGGTAAAGATTGATTCTATGATGAATCAGGTTCTGGCCTATTCAAAGAGACCGCTTATCAAAGATTTGCCGGAAGGTTTATTGAATAACTTCATTGCAGACATCATACTCCAAAAAGGTCGTGAATATTATAAATCGACCGACGGAGCGACTGTAGATATGTGTTTACTCAACAATGGCGGGCTTCGCAGCACATTACCCAAAGGAGCCATCACAAAAAACAGCGTTTTTCAGCTGATGCCGTTCGAGAATAAAATGATTGTAATAACCATCACCGGCGATAATGCGGCAAAACTTTTCAATTCTATAGCAAAAAAAGGCGGTATGCCGGTTGCAGGAATAAAAATGGGAATTCAGGGCGACACTGCCACCAATATACTTATTGGAGGGAAACCATTTGACAGAAAACAAAACGTACGCATAGTCACCTCCGATTACCTTGCTGATGGCGGTGATGATTTCGGATTTTTCAGCAAACCGATTGAATACAAATTGCTCGAACCCAAAATTCGGGATGCCATTATAGAATACCTATTAGAAGAAAGTGCCAAAGGCAACGAAGTTGACGGAACCTTAGACAAACGGATTTATTATGAAAAGTAGACGCGATTTTCTCAAAACCCTTATGGTGGGTGGTGCATTGCTCGGAGCCAGTGCGTCGCCACTTAAAGCATTGACCAAAGGTGGGCTTGTGAAAATCACAGTGCTGCATACAAACGACCAGCACAGTCATATTGACCCGTTTCCCCCCAACGATGCCAAATACCCCGGCCTTGGCGGCTTTGCAAAGCGCGCAGCTATGATAAAAAAAATCAGACAGGAAGAAAAGAATGTGTTACTGTTCGATGGCGGCGATGTTTTTCAGGGAACACCCTATTTTAATTTTTATGGTGGCGAAGTTGAAATGAAACTCATGAGTGAAATGGGCTATGATGCCATGACAATCGGAAATCATGAATTTGACAACGGTGTTGATGGTATTACCCGCCAACTTGATCACATGAATTTTCCGTTCATCTCATCAAACTACGATTTCACTAACACATCGCTTGCCGGAAAAACACTGCCTTATAAAGTCTTTATCAAAGACGGCGTTAAAGTAGGTGTTTTCGGACTGGGCATTGAACTCGAAGGACTCGTGGGCAAAAAAGGTTACGGCGAAACAAAGTATCTCGACCCTCTGCCGAAAGCCGCTGAAATGGCCCATCTTCTGAAAAAAGATCTCCACTGCGACCTTGTAATATGTCTGTCGCATCTGGGGCTGTCGTACAAAGAAAAAAAAGTGAGCGATATCGTTTTGGCAAAACAGTCAAAAAATATCGACCTGATTATTGGCGGGCACACCCACACTTTTATTGATGAACCTTATGTCTTCACCGACTCCGATAAAAAGGACATCATTATTGCACAAGTGGGCTGGGCCGGCGTAAAACTTGGCCGTATAGATTTCTATCTAGCGAAAAACTACGGTGTTATGTTTGCCGATGCCTATTCTATGAACGTTGGAAAAAATTTAGGTTAAAAAGATTTTTTATTTGCCAAATTTTTTAAATATTTGTAGAATCAAATTCAGGATTGTGGGTAAGTGCCAACATTGATTGGCAAGTGGTTTGAAATAACAGGATTATAGACCTGTTCGGAAATTTGAAAATTGTTGAAATCTTTTTTTAAGGAAAACTACGAATGAAGAAAAGTTATACTGAAGTTTGGAATAATTGCCTGGAGATAATAAAAGACAATATAACGTACCAAAGTTTTAAAACCTGGTTTGAACCAATAAAACCTGTAAAGTTGAAGGATAATATCCTCACTATTCAGGTTCCAAGCCAATTTTTTTACGAATGGCTCGAAGAACATTTTATTGATCTCCTCAAGAAAACAATTAAAAAAGAACTGGGCACTGACGGGCGGCTGGAATACAGCATTGTGATGGAAAACCCATATGGGAACGGAGCTCCGGTTACGGTTAAGGCACCTACTTCAAATAAAAAAGCAATCAAGAACCCATCTGTCGCAATGCCAATCGACATAAATAAAGGAGCGTCTAAAGATATTCCCAATCCCTTTATCATTCCGGGATTGAAGAAAATCAATATCAATTCACAGCTCAACGAAAATTACTCCTTCGAGAATTTCATTGAAGGTGATTGCAACCGCTTGGCGCGTTCAGCCGGATTTGCTGTTGCCAGCAACCCCGGAAAAACTGCGTTCAACCCTCTCCTGCTCTATTGCAATGTGGGACTTGGCAAAACCCACCTTTCACACGCTATTGGTATTCAGGTAAAAAATGAATTCCCTGAAAAGATTGTGCTGTACGTACAATGCGAACAATTTATCAATCAATACATCGATTCAGTAAGAAACAACAATCAGAACGACTTCATGCATTTTTATCAGATGATTGATGTTCTGATTATGGATGATATACAATTCCTGAGTGGCAAGGAAGGCACACAGAACGCGTTCTTCCATATCTTCAACCAGCTTCACCAAAAAGGAAAACAAATTGTTATCACTTCCGATAAAGCACCAATCGACCTCAAAGGAATTGAGCCGAGGCTGCTTTCACGCTTCAAATGGGGTCTTGCTGCCGACTTACAGGTACCCGACCTCGAAACACGCATCGCCATTCTCGAGAAAAAAGTATACAACGACGGCATGGATATGCCGCGCGAAGTAATCGAATACCTTGCCTACAGCATCACAACAAACATTCGTGAACTCGAAGGCGCGCTGATTTCATTGCTTGCTCAATCATCGCTCAACAAAAAAGCCATCACACTCGACCTTGCAAAACAAATTATTGACAAGTTCGTAAAAAATAACTCTCGCGAAATTTCCATCGATTACATTCAGAAAGTGGTTTGCGATTACTTCGATATCAATATTGATATGCTGAACTCTAAAACCCGTAAACGTGAGATTGTTCAGGCACGTCAACTTTCAATGTTCTTTGCGAAGAAGCTTACTAAATCGTCGCTCGCAGCTATCGGTTTACATTGCGGAAACAAAGATCACGCAACTGTTTTGCACGCCTGCCGCACAGTAAATAATCTCATCGAAACCGACAAGCAATTCAAGGTTTACGTTGACGAACTGGAGAAGAAAATCAGACTCTGATATACTGTATTGCCCTGTTTGAAGCTATTTTAATGTGCAACCATAAATAAATCATTGTCATGAAAATCCTGATGGTTTGCTTTAACGATGTCTGTCGCTCTCCGCTGGCAAAAGGCATTCTTGATCACAAATTAAAAGAAAACAAACTTACGGCAGAAGTTGACACGGCCGGATTCGAACCGCACAATATTGGCGAAGTGCCCAATCCGCATGCCATACAGGTGGCCAAAGAAAATGGAATAGATATTAGTGCCCATCGCGCACGACTTTTTGCAAAAACCGATTTCGATAAATTTGATAAAATTTTCGTGATGGAATCCATGGATTACAACAATGTAAAATACATGGCCCGCAACGACGATGATATGAAAAAAGTCGATTATCTGATGAACGAAGTGACGCCGGGCAAAAATAAACCCGTGCCCAATCCCTATTACGGCGGCCGTTTTCAGTTCAATGAAGTTTTTAGTATGATTAGCCTTGCCTGCGATCAGGTGATAAAAAAACTCAAGTAAACTTATTTTGAAAATCAACGCTCCGGGCGAGGCAGATATTCGAGAAGCAGCGGCACGCATTCGTCCATGGATTCACCGCACTCCCGTGCTTTCATCGGAATACCTGAACTCGGTTTCCGGTGCTACACTGATTTTTAAATGTGAAAATTTTCAGAAAGCCGGCGCTTTTAAATCAAGAGGCGCGTGCAACGCAGTATTTTCTCTTTCTCAGGAACAATTAGCACACGGTGTTGCAACACACTCATCAGGGAATCACGCGCAGGCACTTGCCCGTGCGGCTATGCTGAGGGGAATAAAAGCACACGTTGTTATGCCATCCGACTCATCACCAGTTAAAATAGCCGCTGTTAATGGCTACGGAGGTACTGTAACATTGTGCGAACCCAATCTCGCATCACGCGAATCAACCTTAATTGAGGTGATAAAAAATACGGGCGCAACTGAAATTCATCCGTATGACAACCTAACTATAATCGCAGGAGCCGCAACTGCCACTCTTGAGCTAATAGAAGATTCAACACATCAGGATTATATTATTGCACCGGTTGGTGGCGGCGGATTACTTAGTGGGACAGCTCTTTCTGCATTTTATTTTTCAGCAGGCACCAAAGTAATTGCTGCAGAGCCTGCTAATGCTGATGATGCGTACCGTTCATTCAAAAATAAAACCTTCGTCCCTTCTGTAAACCCCGATACTATTGCCGATGGACTTCGTACCTCGCTCGGTACTCTTACGTTTCCCATCATAATGAATCATGTGGAAGACATTATTCCCGTGAGTGAAAATAACATTATTGAAGCCATGAAACTCATCTGGGAACGTATGAAAATAGTTGTCGAAATAAGCGCTGCCGTTGGATTAGCTGCAGTTCTTAAAAACAAAGAAACGTTCAAGAGCAAGAAAATTGCCATCATCCTGTCCGGCGGAAATGCCGATTTGACGGCACTTCCGTGGATAAAATAATACAGTTTTTTCACAACACTTCTTACGTCTAAGATTAACTTTCTGTTTTTTCTACAGATTCATGTCTTACAACCATTGTCTTTAATTTTTGAAGTGCAATGCCTGCAGACCTTTTATGACTGCCCGCAATCTGCCATCGGTAAACAAAAATGGTTGTTAAAAAGTAAACACCTGCCTGAATCCACAAACCAATATATTCTTTACTTATCATGCTTAGGTCAGCTCCCATCGTATTCACTTTGATATAGGCCTGTATCCCCGGAGTTGAGGGGAACAACCAACTGAATGCAATCCAGAATGCGCTGATGTTGGAACGCGGCCATGAGAATCCGCTCAGAAAAAGTAATATCAAGGAAACAAACAGAAATACAACCATGCCGGTCTCCCGGTTACGGATAAATATAGAAACCGTCATGGAGAAGAAAATTGTGGCAAGCAGGAAAGGAATAATAAACCAGATGATATCCGTGAAAGCACCAATGTGAGGAAGCCCGAATAAGCGCGGTATTACACCCAGAATATACGCCGACAATACCACATATAATGAGAAATATGTGGCTGCTCTGCCCAGAATTAACTGATGCAGCTTCCGTTTCCCTCCGGGCGGTATCAGCAGGTGAAACCGATTCTCTTCGCGTGTTGTGCCTGCAAGCATGTTGATGCCAAAAAACAGTGTCTGATGAATAATGAGTATCATAATCGCAGGCATCAGGAAGCTTGCAAAACCGGCGCCTTCATTGAATAATATGGTGGATGTGCCCGGTAACGGGCTTGCTGCAATGTTGGCACTCTCGCCTGTTACTCCCTGACTGTTGAGCCTTTCGATTTGTATATCGTCGCCCTGTTCCATCACTGCGTAATTGCAGGCGGTCAGCATGGCACGGTAATACAGAAAACTGCTCATATCGGAATACATCGACACCGTTGCCTGCGTATTGTGGTTAATTTTATCGCTGTAATCTTCAGGAATAAAAACAATACCATGCACCTTACGCATGTCAAACGCATTACGGGCTTCCTGCATGGAAAGACACCTCGCACTGATTTTAAGTTCAGGTGTCGCATCAATTTTGCGCAGCAATTCACGCGATGACGAAGTATTTGATTCATCAACCACAGCAATAGGAACATCGCGCAGTGTCTCATTTTTGTAAATCGAACAATACATCAACGGATAGAGTAACGAGGCGACCAGAAAAATAATCAGTACACCCGGATCACGAAAAATATGACGGTACTCTTCAATCATGACCCTGATTGTTTCAAAAAAACCGTCAGTAGTACGCTTCAGCAACCTACGCTTCATATTTGTTTTCATTGAAAAACTATTTAGCTGGATAATTCAATTTGATGGCAGCTTTCTTTAACCGGTAATACACAAATACCGGCAATATTGAAAATGCGAGTAAGGCTCCAAAATAAATAAGTGAATAGCGGATATCAGACCCGTTCAAAGCTTGATTCACATAAATATTGAAATAGTGCCTTATCGGAAAAATATTCGAAAAAATGCGGGCCGTGTATGGCATTCCCTCTATCGGGAACGTAAATCCGGCGTAAGTGAAACCAAGTAAACCATACAATGCCGCAAGGCTTATCCCATCGCGCATTACAGGGAATACGCCAATGAAAAAGATACCGATTGCCTGATGAGCAATAACGTATAAAAAGGTTGCGAGACACATCCACGCCAGACTGCCGTTCATCGGGAAATGCATATAGCTGTACAAAATGAAATTCCCCCCGATGCCAAGCAATGTAAAAATGAATGTATATGGTAACAGTTTACCACAAAGCGCCGTAATCATTGAATTATTCGCAGTGCGCAGCCAGTTGCGGCTTGTACGTTCTTTAAGCTCGGCACCTATTGAAAAAATGGTCAGCATCAGCACCATCAGTTGCAGAACCCCCGGCAATAAAACGTTCATCAGGTAGATGCCATAATTTGCCCACGGATTGGCGATGAGATGCGAATCTAAGACAACGGGCTGAATAGTGCTCATAATTTGGTAATCGCTCATGCCTCGTGCCTGCAGCAGCCGTTGCTGAATATAGCCTGAACCCAGAGCACTCATGTACGTGAAATCTTTAAGAAGCAACGAGCCGGGAATTAAGTAGGCATCATTTACATAATACGTCAACTCAGGGCGGCGACTCGATAACAGTTTTTTCTCAAAATCTTTTCCAAAAACAATGAAACCGTAGATATTCCCCCTCTGCATGTCCTGACGGGCTTCAGTATATGAACTATAATGACGCACAATTTCCGTTTGCGCCGTTGCATCTATATTACGTGTAAATGTTCTTGTCACGTAAGAATTGTCAAGGTCTACCACACCTGCAGGCAACGAATTCGGCAAACCCTGATTGAAAAATGTGAGGAAAAATACATAACAGAACAGCATCACAAAAACGGAAGAAAACAGATAAATCGGTCTTCCTGTAATGCGTTTCCACTCACGTCCGACCGTGGCAATCAAACTACTATTTTTTAAAGAAAGCATTTTGGTCGATTTTAGTTTTGTGAATTCTGAAGTGATTACTGATTAACTTTTTCGATGATTGCCGACATCCCCGGCTTCAGGTCTTTGATTGGAGATGAAGGTCTGGCGCGAACTTCAAATGTTTTAGCATCGAACTGTCCGGTCGCTTTTGTAGTTTTCCAGGTAGCATAGGAAGCAAGCGCTTTGATGAAGAATACCTTTACTTCTGCCGTCTGATTATTCAGCGCAGGGATTTTTACCGTAAAGCTGCTGCCCATTTTCATATCACCAAGCATATCTTCACGGACACTGAACGTAAACCAGATGTCATTCAAATTAACAAGGTTCATGATAGGTGCTCCGGTGCCAACCAGTTCTCCGCATTTTGGAAATACTTCGGAGATTTCGCCATCAGAGGGTGCAATTAATACGGTCTCGTTCATGTATGCCTCAACTTCCTGAACTGCTCCTTTGGCGCGGTCAACCATTGCAAGAGCTGCATCCTTATCTTCAGATTCCGCCCCGTTGATGGCCATGTCGTATTGCGACCGCGCAGCGTTGGATGTGTTTACGGCTGCCTTGTACTGAGCTTCTGCTTCATCGCGTTTCTGGGCCGAAACCACACCCTTATCAAACAGGTGCTGGACGCGGTCGTATGATTTTTTAGCAATGTCAACGCCTATCTCAGCCTTTTGCCACATTTCATAAGCACCTGTGATCAGTTCCTTACGTGCACCTTTATTTGCTTTGCGGTCTTGTGCCATAGCCGCCGACTCAGCAGCAGTTGCCTGAAATAATTTAGCCGACAACTCAGGACTGTCAATGATTGCAAGCGTATCCCCTGCTTTCACCTGTCCGCCCTCTTCGGCCAAAAATTGTTTAATCCTCCCCGGAACCTTACCGGAGATGCGAATCTCATTGGCTTCGGCTTCACCCTGTATTACCTGAGGTTCCGGTTTGTAAACATAAATACCGATGATGAACAACACTACAACTACTACAATTGAACCTATCAGCGCCAACCGGAGATTATGGTTCTTTTCTGCTACTTCTTTCATTGCTTATAAATTATTTGATTTTACGTGAATTCTTATTGATATTGTCATGTCTATTTTAAATTGCCCAGAGCCTTCTGAAGATAAAGTGTACAGAGTTTTGAATCAATTTTCGCATCAATATTTTCAGATTTTGCCGATAACCAGGCCGCCTGCGCACCCAATAAATCCGTTGATGTAATTACACCCGCTTCAAACCCTTCATTTGCAGTACGCAGGTTCTCTTCAGCCAGGCTTATATTATGTTCGGTTTCGAGCTGTTGCTTGATACTTTCATTGACTCTGAATGAACTCTGGCTTATTTGTAATTCAATTTTTTCTTTGGCATCCTGCAGTTTCAGACTGGCAATAGAATGCTCAATCTTAGCTGCTTTCAGCGTATGAAGCTTGTCTCCAAAATGAAAAATCGGAACATTGGCAACTACGCCAACATTAAACATCCCTGCAAATTTCTTCTCATAACCGTTATACATATTGGGATTTGAAACAAGATAATTTCCTGTCAGCGCTATATTCGGAAGAAATCGCGATACCATCAGCCGCTCACCTGATTTCGCGATATTTTCCGCCTGCGTCAGCATGTGAATCTCCGGTCGGTTTGAGATGGCTTTATCAATGGCCGGTAATTCCGCTATTTTTATCGGAATATCCAGTTCCTGGTCTGCAAGAGGGGTATTATCATCTGCCGGCATTCCACAAAGCTGATTCAGCGCCATCCTCGATAATACCAGTCCGTTTTCTGCTTTTGTAAGTGAAATGTCAGTTTCGCTGAGCTTAACCTTTACGCGCAATGCATCAGCCTTTGTTGCGGTGCCTTCGGCTATCATGATGGAAACATTGGTATCCACTTTCATCAGAAGGTCGCGATATTCACGGGCCAGGTCAACTTTGCTCTTAAGTGATACAACACGCCAGTATGCTTCATCTACTTCCACAAGCAACTCTGCAGTTTGATTTTCCTGTTTGGCAACAGCCAGTTGTTCACTGTATTTAGATATGCGGTACAATTCCCGAATCTTCCCGCCCAGATAAACAGGCTGCACCATACTTATTCCTCCGATAAAAATGTTCTTTGTATCAAATTCCATAGATTCTTTTGGCAGAATCGCGTAATTCTTCCACAAAATCTTGTCAGGATTTGCATGTGGATCAAAAGGTTTTCCGCTGGCATCCAGTGGTACGGGCTGACCATTCACAAGTGTCCATCCGTTGGAAACCTGGGCGGGTGTGAATCCGAAAGAGCCATCAGACATTTTTGTACCGACCGGCAACAGGGCATCTTCAGCCAGAAGCGAAATATTTTTCTCGTTCCATGAATAACTTCCCATTGCTGAGAAATTGGGCAGGAACTGGGTAAATGCGGCCTGTGTCAGCTGATGGGCCGCCTTAACATTTTCTGATGCCATTTGCAGACTGATATTGTGCGATAATGCCATCTGACGGCAGTCTTCCAACTGTAGTACTTTTTGTGCATGCAATGGAATTACCCACAGCATTGTAATTGCAATAAAAACAGTTCTTTTCATTTTCAAAAGATTTAAATTGACTCAACAATAGTTGTCTATGCAACCGTATTTGTAAAAAAATTATTTAAGGTTCTTCATTACTTTTTTTAAAACCTCACGTGAGGAATTCAACTCCTTTTCAGTGATATTATATAATGTAGTTTCAGCGACCCTTTGCACAATCTCAGTTGCTTTCTGCTGCAAGGCGGCACCGGTTGCAGTGAGATGTATCAGATTGATGCGTCTGTCAGTCGGATCCGACACTCTTACTACATAATTTCGTTTCTCAAGCTTGTCTATAAGTCTGGTAATACTGGGTTTGTCTTTTTCAGTCAGCATGCACAACGACTGCTGAGTGACCTTGTCTTTATTCCATAAACAAGCCATCACCGACCACTGTTCAGTGGTAATATCAATGTTCTCCTGAGCAAATGCCCTGAGCATCGCACGATTAATCGCCGTAGATATTTTGCCGGTTAAAATATCAAACAATTCGTGTTCAAAAATCTGAGACATATTGCTAATGATTTAATGGTTGTTTAAACAACGATGCAAATATACAACTAATAAATTTCCGAAAGCAAGAAAATTTCAAAATATTTTTTAGCCAGGCTTGTTTAACACTTATAATCGGGAGCTTCTAACAGCGTTCTTCCACCCTTTATACAGGTGCCTGCGCTTTGTTTCCGTAAATGACGGTTTGAAGACAGTATCCGCTCCTTCAGCTTTATTCCTGTTTCCGATTTTCCAAAAATCGCAAGCAATCGCGGCAAGCCGCGCAGCCCCAAGAGCAGTAGCTTCAACATTGCACGGCCGGTGAATTGGTTTGTCGAGAATGTCGGACTGAAACTGCATCAGGAAATTATTTGCCGCAGCGCCGCCATCAACACGCAATAGTTTAGATTCAATCCCGGAATCTTTCTCCATCGCATTCAGTAAATCTTTAACCTGATATGCAATGGCTTCAAGAGCGGCACGAACTATATGTGCACTGCTGCTGCCTTGAGTCAGCCCAGTTATCAGACCTTTGGCATTCATATCCCAATACGGAGCGCCTAATCCTGAAAATGCCGGAACAATGTACACGCCCCCATTATTCTCAAGATTCATGGCAATTTTTTCCGAATCGACCACATTTTTTATAATGTTCAATTTATCGCGCAACCATTGCATCACAGCACCCGCCATAAAAACACTGCCTTCAAGAGCATAGGTAATGTTCCCGTCTATTCCCCATGCTATAGTTGTCAGAAGCCCAGCTTTGGATACTACCGGCTTGATTCCGGTATTCATCAGCATAAAACAGCCGGTTCCGTATGTATTCTTAGCCATGCCCGCCTCAAGGCAATTCTGCCCGAACAAGGCAGCTTGCTGATCACCCGCAATGCCGGAAACAAGAATTTCCTCACCAAAAATTTTACGTTCCGTTTTCCCGAATACTCCGGATGAATCTCTGACTACGGGAAGCATACTCAAAGGCACGTCAAACAAAGCCGCCAGCTTCTCATCCCATTTTTTTTCGTGAATGTTGAACAAGAGCGTACGCGATGCATTGGAATAATCTGTTGCGTGAACATTGCCACCCGTAAGATTCCATAACAGCCATGTGTCAATGGTTCCAAAAAGCAATTCTCCAGCGGCGGCCCTGCGTTTTGCGCCGGGAACATGCCGCAGTATCCAGTTTATTTTACTTGCCGAAAAATAGGAATCGGCCAACAGACCGGTGGTCTTTCTCAGAAATTTCTCCTGCCCTGTTTGTTTTAATTTATGACAATAATCTGCAGTTCGTTTATCCTGCCATATGATGGCGTGATACACGGGCTTTCCCGTTTGTTTGTCCCATACAACAGTAGTTTCCCGCTGGTTTGTGATGCCTATTGCCGCAATTTCGCCGGGTTTTATGTTGTAATCTTTCAGTACTTTTTTTGCTACAAAAAGCTGGTTAGCCCAAATTTCGCGCGGATCCTGTTCAACCCATCCCGGAAACGGAAAATGCTGAATCGTTTCTTTTTGTGCCATCGCAACCACACAGGCATTTTTATCAAATAGTAAAGCCCGTGAACTCGTTGTACCCTGATCAAGCGCAAGAATATATTTTTTCATTTCCGCGATTTTTCTTTCACTTCATGTACTGAATTCTATTTCTCCACCAATGGCTTGAAACCCTCACCCAGAATTTCATTAGCTTCAATCACTGTCAGAAATGCGTTCGGATCCACTTTTCGCACGTAATCCTGCAATTCGGTTACTTCTTTACGGTTCACCACAGTAAAAATAATATTTTTCTCTGTGCCTTTATACATGCCCGTTCCTTTAATCATGGTTCCGCCTCGCCCAAGATCATTGATTACCGCATCTCGAATTTCGTCTGATTTATCAGAAATAATAAACAGCGCCTTATCATAATTCACACCCTGAATTACGGCATCTATAACCTTACCGCAAATAAATATGACCACCCACGAGTACAGCGGAATTTTCCAGTCGCGAAAAGCAATAAGCCCAAGCAAAACAATAACAGAATCAACGTATATCAGCAATTGTCCGATAGGGAGTTTGGTGTATTTTCCAAAAATCATAGCAATAATATCTGAACCGCCCGAGGTCGCCTTCGCACGAAAAATCAAGCCCAATCCTAATCCTACCAGTACTCCGCCAAAAATGGACGATAGCAGCACATCATTTTCAACCAACGCTTTATCGCCCTGAAAATAAGTAAGCAAATCAATAAAAACGGAGGAAAGTACGAAACCAATCACGGTCTTTGTTCCGAATTTCGGCCCTAAGATTTTCACGCCAATAATGGTCAGCGGAATATTTAAAATAAGACTTGTAACTCCGACGGGCAAACCCTCTGGAGCAAAGTCAAACAAGCCTTTTGTAACATAATGTATGACAATGGAAATCCCGAAAACACCGCCCGGAACGATTTTATTGGGCGAGATAAAATAAACGAAACCGACCGCCATGATGAAAGAGCCGATAACAATCATACTATAGTTGAGAAACCACTTTCGTGAGAATTTTTTATCGAGCAGCCTGAATGCCATAATGAATTGTTTTTAGGGTTTTGGCAAAATTAACGCTAATAAACGTCATCTGCCAAACCATGGCACCTATAATTATTATAATTTAGCAGAAGAATGGCAGAACTTCAGGCTCTGCAAAACGGCATTCTCAATATTTTACTATGAGCATAGATACACACCAAAGCATGATTTCTGAGGCTTTAATTACACTTCGTTCAAAACTGTCGGGCGAGTTGCTGACCGATGAATCATCACGCGCTATTTATTCAACAGATGCGTCAGCTTATCGCGAAAAGCCTGCCGCCGTTGCTATTCCAAAAAATATTGATGATATAAGAAGCCTGATTCAATTTGCTGCTGCTGAAAAAATTTCGCTGATTCCGCGCACTGCCGGTACTTCTCTTGCAGGGCAGGTGGTTGGAAAAGGCATTGTGGTGGACCTCTCACGACATATAAACAATATACTGGAGATTAATCCCCTGGAAAAATGGGTACGCGTTCAACCCGGTGTCGTGCCTGACGAACTCAACAAATTGCTGTCAGAGCATGGGTTATTTTTTGCTCCGGAAACTTCCACATCCAACCGCTGCATGATTGGCGGGATGGTCGGAAACAATTCATGCGGCGCCCATTCTCTGGTTTATGGAAGTACCCGCGACCATCTCATCTCGGTAAATGCGATTCTTAGTGACGGCAGTGAAGCGGAGTTCGCCGCTTTAAGTCTTGAAGAATTCAAGGCGAAATGCCTGCAGGACACGCTTGAAGGCAATATTTACCGAAATATCCGCGAAATTCTTTCAAATCCCGAAAATCAAAATGAAATTCGAAACCAGTACCCTGCTAAAAGCCTTCACCGCAGGAATACAGGTTATGCAATCGACCTGTTGCTTGATAGCGAGCCGTTCACCGACGGATCTGAAAAATTCAATTTTTGTAAGCTCATTGCGGGTTCCGAAGGTACACTGGCATTCATCACAGAAATTAAACTGAACCTTGTTCCGCTCCCACCCAAAGAAAATGTGCTTGTTTGTGTGCACTGCTCATCACTTGAAGATGCGTTCAACGGTAACCTGATTGCACTCAAACTGAATCCTGTTTCTATTGAGCTGATTGATGAAACCATTATCAACAGAGCTGCAGAGAACATTGGTCAGAAAAAAAATATGTTCTTTATTCAAGGCCGGCCTGCGGCTATTTTACTTGTTGAGTTTGCATTTGATACCAAAGATGAAATTCTTAAAACAACCGCGGAACTTGAAAAAAATATGCGTGCCGCCGGTTATGGATATCATTTTCCAGTTGTATCAGGAAACGAAATCGATAAGGTGTATTCATTACGGAAAGCCGGGCTGGGCCTGCTTACAAACGTCCTCGGAGATGCAAAACCCGTGAGTGTTATTGAGGATACTGCCGTTGATGTTCAGGTGTTGCCACAATACATGAAGGAATTTCAATTGATGCTCAAAAAACTGGATTTGGAATGCGTGTATTACGCTCATATCGCCACAGGAGAGCTTCATACAAAACCTGTTCTGAATTTAAAAACCGAAGAGGGTGTTGAAAAATTTCGTACTGTGGCGCTTGAAACAGCTCGCCTGGTAAAGAAATTCAAAGGTTCATTGAGCGGTGAACACGGCGACGGTCGGCTCAGAGGCGAGTTCATCCCGTTGATGATTGGTAATCATAATTATGATTTGTTGCTGAAAATTAAAAGTGCCTGGGACCCCGGCAGCATCTTTAATCCCGGAAAAATTACTGCCACACCAGCCATGAACACTTGTCTGCGATATGATGCAGGTAAAGGGTTTCAAGAGATTGATACATATTTCGATTTTTCAGGTACTCTGGGATTTCTGAGAGCCATTGAGCAATGCAACGGTTCTGCTGATTGCCGCAAAACTGAAAAAATCGGCGGCACCATGTGCCCCAGTTATATGGCTACCCGCGACGAACATCATTCCACACGGGCACGAGCAAACCTTTTACGAGAAGTTTTCTCAACATCAGAGCTGAAAGACGCCTGGCGCTCCGCTGAAATCAATAATATACTTGATCTCTGCCTTTCATGCAAAGGCTGCAAAACGGAATGCCCGTCGGGTATAGACATGGCACGCATTAAAAGTGAGTTTATGCAGCACTTTCACGATAGCCGGGGCATACCGCTCAAAACCAGCATGGTTGCTGGTGTTGACACATTGAATCAAATGGCAGCCATAGCTCCGGGCATTTATAATTATCTGATTACGCATCATTTTTCATCGAAAATAATAAAGAATATTCTTGGATTTGCGGCTCAAAGGTCATTACCAAAACTCGGAAAAACAACCCTGAAAAAATGGGCAGCCAAAAATATCAGCAAGCTGAATGCCCGAATTGAAATGACGTTCAAAGGCAAAGTGTATTTGTTCATGGATGAATTCACCAATTACAATGACGTTGAAACGGGTATAAAAACAGTGCAGTTAATCCATGCATTGGGCTATATTGTTCTTACAATCAACCATCCGGAAAGCGGACGTGCAGCCATTTCTAAAGGCATGATTCGAAAAGCAAAGACATTGGCAATTAGAAATGTTGAGATATTTAAAGACATCATTAATTCAGAAATTCCCCTTATCGGAATTGAGCCGTCGGCAATTTTTGGTTTCAGGGACGAATACCCCGATTTGGTTGGAAAAGACCTTCAGCCTGCTGCCCGTAAGCTCGCAGCACATTGTATGATGCTGGATGAATTCCTTGAACAGGAAGTGAATAAAGGGTTCGATTTCAGCAGTGCTTTCAACGATGAGAAACTGGAAATTTTATTACACGGACACTGCCATCAAAAGGCGGCCGCATCTGTAGCGTCAACGGTAAAAATGCTTTCGCTTCCGCGGAATTATTCGGTTGAAACAGTGCCTTCGGGTTGTTGTGGCATGGCAGGTACTTTTGGCTTTGACAAAGAACATTATGAAGTCTCCATGAAAATAGGAGAACTGGTGCTGTTGCCGACGGTAAGAGAAGCCAAACAGCAAACAGTAATTTCTGCTCCCGGCGCCAGTTGCCGTATGCAGATAGAACATGGTACGGGCCGGATTGTGTTGCACCCGGTTGAAATACTTTGGAATGCCCTGCTGAAGAGCGGTTGATGAATATCATTCCTGAAGCGGCAGAAAATAATGCTATTTTTGCTGAACTTCACAATTTATAAATCCTAAAACATACTTATATGGAAGCCAAAGACGCCGTATTAAGTGCCCTGAAGAAAGCAGGCAAACCGATGAAAGCTTCGGAAATAGCCGATTCATCAGGCATCGACAAAAAAGAAATTGATAAAGCCATTAAAAAACTAACCACTGAAGACAAGGTGCATTCGCCGCAACGCTGCTATTTTGACATTAAGAAATAGCTTTAGCTGCTCTCGTATCTTTACCATTTATTTCTCTTACTTTTGCGCGCAAAAGTAACAAAACGCTTCATTTTCCGAAGGAAATATGATTAAAAGGCGAGATTGAATCTGAAGGGTGACCCGCCTTATAAAAATTTCGTACGTAAACAAGACTTATTATCAAGGGCAAGCTTGTGTAAGCAACCCACGAGTCCGAAAGATATATTTAATAAATAAAAGAAAAGGCCCTGTCGTTTCGGACGGCTTGGGTTGCGAGATGATAATAAGTCTTAGCTTTTACAGAAATTTTTATAGAGCGGAGACTTTTCTTTCGGTTCCTTTCTTTTCGTGGTTAGAAAAGAAAGGAACAATTAAAGACGATTAATTTCATACAATCGTGAAATCCCCTATTTCAGGATGCTTTTGGAAATAACAACACGCTGCACCTGATTGGTTCCTTCGTAAATCTGACAGAGTTTGGCATCGCGCATCATTTTCTCAACAGGATAATCGCGTGAATAACCATCGCCCGCCATCACCTGAACGGCATCGGTAGTCACTTTCATGGCAGTGTCACTTGCATACATTTTACACATGGCCGATAATCTGGAAGCATCTTTTTCACCTGCATCGTAAGCATATGCGGCTTTCCATGTTAGAATCCGCGCGGTTTCTACAAGGGTTGCCATATCGGCAAGCATAAATGAAACGCCCTGATGGGCTGTAACAGGCTGTCCGAACTGTATGCGTGCTTTTGCCCAATCGCGTGAAATCTCATAAGCAGAACGGGCACAACCGACGCTGAGCGCGGCCACACCGGTGCGCGTACGATCGAAGGTACGCATGGCAATAGAGAAACCGTGACCTTCTTCACCGAGACGGTTGGTTACAGGCACTTCAACATCGTGGAAAATAATTTCGTTCTGAACACTTGCTTTCTGTCCCATTTTTTGCAGCCGTGGTTTCATTTCAACACCGGGGCTGTTGGTAGGTACAACCAAAGCAGTCAGGCTGCGTGCACCCTTTTCCGGATTGGTAATAGCAAAAACAGTCAGAAACGAAGATACTTCTGCATTGGTAATAAACCGCTTATGCCCGTTAATGATATACTTGTCACCGTTAAGAATGGCGGTAGTTTTTATTCCTGCAACATCCGAACCGGCATTCGGCTCGGTAAGACAGTATGCAGCCACTCCTTTTTCTTCGGCTATCTGACCAAAAAAACGCTTCTGCTGTTCCTCATTTGCAGATAGAATCAGCGGTGTGAGCGCGAGTGTGTTTGCGTCAATCCCGATACCAATGCCTATACATCCCGCACCCAGTTCTTCACTGGCAAGCGCGGCTTCCAGAAGGTTATATCCGTTTCCACCAAATTTTTCAGGTATAGGTCCGTTCATCAAACCTTCGGCGTAAGCTGCCTTAACAATATCCCAGGGAAATATGGCCAGTTCATCATACTTCATACGGTTGGGAACAATCCACCGATCAGAAAAATCGCGGTACTTGGCAACAATATCCTGCTGCTTCTTGTCAAGAGAAAAATTAATCATGGTCTATGGCTTTAGTTTTTATTATCCACTATGTGCCTGCCCGGATTAAATAGTATAGGGCAGCTTTCAAGTGTAAAGATAATTATTTACCAAATATTGGCAAGCCAAAAACCATAAGCTGATAATTCTCATGAAAGAAAACCGAGCTCAGTGAATCAGTACCGTAACCCCCAGGGAAATTCCTCCGCTTTACGCTTTTCATCCAGAAATTTTTTAATCATGGCTTCGTAGGCCGTGCCGGTGATTTGCTTTCCTTTCAGTTTTTTGGGCAAATCAAATTCTGTGGTGAGGGTTTTCAGTTCAACTTTTTCGGCAGTCATGATTTTGGCACCGTTGTTAATGTTCACTTCGAGTATAAGTCCGGGCAGCCCGAAAAACCTGTCGGGACCGGCCGGTACCGGAATATCCAGCGCAAACCATGCCACCACCTTTTGATTCATCAAAGTATCATTCAAGGAGGCGTTCATGCACACATGACCTCCAATTTCTTTGATATCATTCAAAATTTTCCAGTTGGGTGTGACTAATGAATCGCTTATCAGATAAAGCTTTCCGAGCAATTCAATAGCATTGTAATAAACTTTTTGGTCATAATTCCGTGTTATGAAGAATATTTCTTTACGCCAGTTATATCCTTCCTGATCGGGTTCGGCCTTTTCTTCTGATTCATCATATTTTGATTTTTGTGCCGAGAAATACAAATTATTATAAACCTTCCACTCAGACCGGTTTCCCCACATGTACGCGGCTTTTTCCCGGGCTTCTTTGCTCAGATAATCGCATGAATTCATCATCTTCACCCAGTCAAATGTGGTCAGATATTTTACAGATCCTTCCGTTTGCTGCGAAAACACCTTCGCAGAGAGCAAGGTCGAAATCACAAAAATGGCTACAAAAATCACACGGTGCTTCTTCATATTTTCATTTTTCATATTTTCATTTTTCATTCTTCATTTTTCATTCTACCACCCCCGGTCCTTCTTGATTTTATTCTCATAACCTTTGATATTGTAACTCAGGCTAAGCATAAAATACCGTGCAAGTGTTTCGGCAGTACTACGGGTATAATAATTACTGTACGCATATTGCTGAATATATTGGCGCTTATTCAGAATATCAAACGCGGCTAACCTGACCTCAAAATGGTTCTTCTTCCCTATCAACTGTCGCACCGAAGCGTTAAAAATCGGGAAGCTTTTATCATAGTTGTATTGCGAATTTCTGTAAAACTGATAATCAAAATTGGTTTCAAAAAACGACTTACTTGTGAACTGCCATTTGGCCGAGCATCCTGCAGTATATTCCTGAACAAACTGATTTCGTTCCTTATTCAGCGATAATTTCAAATCTGTAAGTGAAGCGTCGCCCGACACCGCAATTACAATTTTAGAATTCGGGGTGATGTTGAACGACGTTCCAAGATTATATCTGTAACGGTCGGTTCTGTTAAAAATCTCATTCACATAAGAACCGGTGTTCGCGTAATAAACGCCCACGCTCCAGTCGTTCGTAAATTTGGTTTTAATAATCGGATAGCCTGCCCATAGCCATGAGTTTATTTCATGCGACGCTCCGTTATTATCAGGAACCGACACCGTAACAATACCCACTGAATCTGTGTACGTCAGGATTTGGTTATATGAAATATTGTTGACACAATAATTATACTCCGCGTTGATTCCGATATTTGAGAAGGACGCCGGATTGTAATAATTGAAATTAAATCCTGTAGTGTGCGTGCGCTCCGGACGCAAATTGATATTCCCTAATGTTTTGTAAAGTGGATTTGAAATATTCGGAACAGGCTGCAGATAATCAAATGAAGGCTCGGAAATACCGTAGCCATAATCAAGGTTCAGCCACATATTATTGGGAAATTCCCACGTCAATGAGAATTTCGGGCTGAGACTCGTATAGGTTTTATCAATCGGGTTGGTTATGAGTGGCATGCCTTTGTCAACAGAGTATTTCCCATCTAAAATCAGGTACTGACCTGCTATTCCAAGCATGATATTAATCCCGTTGTAAGAATACCTGATATCGGTTCCGACACGGTTCATCATAACTGTATTCGTATAAAAAACGCTCAGGCTGTCTATGCGTATTTCGTTATTCAGCGCATCTTTCACCTGATTATTAACCTTATTGTTCATGGTATTGAAGTTGTAAAAATATTCCATGAAAAATTTCTTTGAAAGCGGTTCGGTGTAAAGTAAACTTGACTTTTCCTGCTGCTTGTCAATGTCTTTAGCTGCAATTCGGCTCAACTCTTCACTGAAAAAAGGAAAATAGAAATGATTCTTCGAATGGTATTCATAATTGTCTCCACCCTCATTTTTATTGTAAGCGCCGCTTATGGCAAATGACCGCCCTTTCTTTTTGAATTTATGCCTGTATATGAGAGCACTTGTGACCTTCCAACTGATTTTATCCGTTGTATTATTAGTGAAAAGATCATTGATTATCGTCTGCTCATTTGAAGAATAGATACTGGAGGCAAGGTCATCGCTGTTGGCAGTGCTGTATCTGAAATTTCCTTTCACTATTAGAATATTGTTTGAATCCAGATTCTGCTCCAGACGCGCAGCAAGAGTATGATTCTGTCGTTGGTCGTTATAATCATCAATGCTGTGATTGAAGTAGGAGCTGTCGTTGAAGAACGTTTCTTTATATCCCAGATCCTTGTAGTTAAGCTGATTGTTTTTATAAAAATACGAACTGTTGAACTTTGTTTTTTTATTGTCAAAATTATAATTGGCTCCGGCCCCGGCGTTCTTCGTAAAACCCCTGCCATCAAAATAGCTCATGGGTGAATCTTCATTGTTGCCGTAATAATAATTATTCATACCGGTAGTAAACCCAAAATCGCCGTTATCATACTCATCAAAAGTTGACTGGCCTTTCCATTCGCTGTAATCTTCCCAATTCACGCCGGTTTCATTGATATTATTCAGGTAACCTATAAATGAAAGCTGTGATGTTTTGGTGAATCGGTTGTAGTTGCCGCGTGTTGCCCAGCGCTCATCAAGCTTTTCGTTAGCACCTCCGGCAACAGTTATTTTGCCGAATGAACCTTTTTTAAATTCCTCTTTGAGCTCAAGATTCATGGCTTTTTCTTTTACACCATCATCCACTCCGGTCAGTTTCGACTGCTCCGATTTTTCGTCAAACACCTGTACTTTGGAAACAGCGTTCGCATCCAGATTTTTAGTGGCGCCGGCAGGGTCATCACCAAAAAATGTTTTCCCGTCGACATACACCCGCTTTACATCTTTACCCTGTGCTTTCATATTTCCTGAAGCATCTACTTCTATTCCCGGAAGGCGTCGTAACAAATCCTCAACCGTAGAACCCGGCGGCGCTCTGAATGTGGTCGCATCATATTCTATTGTGTCACCACGAATTATAAGCGGTGCATGGGCGTCATGAATCACCACTTCAAAAAGATTTTTAGCAATAGGTTTGATAATTACCACACCAAGATTATTATCAGCGGTTGCCGATGGCATGACATGCACCTGCAGCGGCAAATAACTGATATGTGATACTTTGAGCAGATACTCGGCGTTCTTCACATTTTTAAAAACAAAGGCACCTTTGTCATTACACTGTGTGAAATTCTGCAGTGTGCTGTCGGCAGGATTCAGCAGCATCACGGTAGCGAATGCCGCTTCGGTGCTATCCTTATCCTTGATTATACCTTTGATGTTTACGCGTGCCGGTTGCTGTGCCATTACCCGACATGAAAAAGCCAAAAAAACGATCAGCAGAAGTGCTTTTGTTTTTCCCATATATTCAAATTTATAAAAAATGAGACCCTCATAATGAACGCTAATATATCTATTAAATTGCATTCCATTCTATTTTTTTTAGGTTCAATCGATTGTAATAATCAAAAATCGTTGAAAAACCCTTGATAATTGATGCCTTTGTGCATTTGATTCAGTCTCAAAGTACATTTTTGCACAGTTTATGTATATTTGCACCGATAATTAAAAGAAATATCTGAATTTCTTAAATCAATCAATAATGAAAAGAATAGCATTGTTTCTTTTTATTTCGGTGCTTCTCAGCATGAGTTCATTCGCTCAGGTGGTTGAGCATACGGTACAAAAAAAAGAAACACTCTTCTCAATTGCAAAAAGCTACAGCACTACAGTAGAAGCTATTCTAAAAGCAAATCCCGGACTTACCGAAGCTATCAAAATTGGGCAGGTGATAAAAATACCTACGGGAAAAACAGTTGTGGAAGATAAAAAACCTGTGCCTAATAAACTTACGCATACGGTTCAGAAAGGCGAAACATTTTATTCCATTGCAAAGCATTACAACCTTACAATTGAAGAACTGAAAAAGGAAAATCCGGGAATCACAGATAATCTGCAGCCCGGAACAGTGCTGGTTATCCCTGCCAGAGGAAAACCACAGGAACAAATTGTTGAACAGCCCAAAAAAGAAGAAAAATACAATTGTGGAACCTCCGGTCTTCTCGATCAGTACAACGTGGCACTGATGATTCCGCTATACCTTGACCGTTCTTATAATGTCGATACGGCTATAAGCGATGATGATGATAATGGAAGAAAAACCTTACCTGTTTCACTTTCCTTTATGCCATTTTACGAAGGCATTCTGATGGCCGCCGACAGCCTTGAAAAGGCAGGTCTGTCTGTAAAATTCTATGTTTATGATGTTCCTGAAGACACCGCTTTTACAGCCTCATTACTCGAAAAATCAGAACTTAAAAACATGAACCTGATTATTGGTCCGTTCTTTACAAACAATTTTAGAATTGTCGGCAAATGGGCTAAAGAGCATGAAATCAAGATTGTGAATCCGTTTTCTACCAATTGTGAAAATATAAAAAATAATCCGTACGCCATAAAATTGATGTGCTCCAAAGATGCTGAAGTACGTGAGCAGATAAAATACATTAACGACACATGGCCCAATGCCACTATTTTTCTGGTTCACAATAACAGATCGAAAGACAGTATTTTGCTGAACCACTATCGGGATAATTTAGACAAACTCTCTAAAGGCAATTCAAAAAATTGGATAGAAGTAAATTATTCAATAGATGGCATGGCCGGAATCAGCAAAAGCCTTTCAAAAGACAACCCCAACATTATTATTTCCATTGTTGATGGCGAAGCTTTCCTCAATAATTACATCCGCAACCTCAGTGAGCTTGCCAGCACTTACCCTATCGTGGTTTTTGGAACACGTAACTGGGAATCGTACAGCAGTCTTGAAGGTGAATACATCATGAATATCAAGCTTCATATCTGTACCAATACCTTCATTGATTATAAAAAACAGAATGTGCGCAATTTTGTGCTCAACTACCGCAACAGCTACAATGCCGAGCCCGACACCTTTGCTTTCAGAGGCTATGATGTAACCATGTATTTTATGGGCGCATTGATGAAATACGGTAAGAACTTCGAGAAATGCCTTGCCGACTACCATCCCGACCTGCTTCAGGGCAAATACAGCTTTAAAATTGAAGGTGAAAACGGATGGGAAAACAATGTCATAAGCATTTACCGCTACGAAAATTATCGCCTGCTCGATGCGTATGCTGAACCCCTGAAAGAGGTGCCTCTTATTGAAAAGAAAACCAGGTAAAAACTTTCTTATTTAAAGATTATATCATCAATGGCCGGGTGCTCATATCCTTTATTGAGTGCCAAAAGCAGCTTTGATTTCGCCATGGAGAGTTCGTTTCGGACTACGGATGATTCAAGTTCTACATATAAAACCCGTCGGTGAACATAAATATTCTTTGTATAACGCGCCAATGCAGGACCCACCAGCCGCGGCCAGGCATTCACAACATCAATTTCATTCAGCCGCCCCGAAAGCTTATACACCTCAAGAAGTTCTTTGATTGCGTCTTTCAGTGTCCGGTCGTTATCTCTGCTACTCATTGCCATTCAGAATTTCGGTCACCAAACCGTCATGAATTTTAAAAACCTTCGTTTCTGCTTCAATACTTTTTATGGTATTGATGATTCGTTCAGGATGCGTATCGCTGATAAAGACCTGCCCGAAACTATGTTCACTCACCAAATCCAGAAGCTGCCTTACGCGGTGCTCATCCAGTTTATCAAAAATATCATCAAAGAGAAGCAGCGGTTTGAAATCCTTGATGGTCCTGATATACTCAAATTGAGCCAGGCGTATGGCAATGGTAAATGTTTTCTGTTGTCCCTGCGACCCAAATTTCCGAATGGGTAATCCACCCAGGTTAAACTGCAGGTCGTCTTTGTGAATGCCGCAGGTAGTGAATTGAGCTGCACAGTCGCGGCTGATGGAATTACGCAGCAGCACATCAGGTTTTTCCTCGCTAAGCTGACTTTGGTACTCCAGCGTAACGCCTTCTCTGTCCTGACTTATTTTGCTGAACAAACGGTCGAAAACAGGCGTGAATCCCTGAATAAAGGCCGTTCGTTTTTCAAAAATACGGCTGCCCAGATTTGCCAGCTGAACATCCCAGATATCAAGTGCATCGTTGTCGAACGGCATCCCGCTTCCAAATAGCTTCAGCAGGCGGTTTCTCTGAAAGAGTGCTTTGTTATAAGCAATCAAATCATCCAGATAAATCCGGTCAAACTGCGAAATAACGCTGTCCATGAATTTACGGCGCTCATCGCTGCCTCCATATATCAACTCCGTATCGGCAGGCGAAACCATCACCGAAGGAAATAAACCGATATGCTCCGACAACCGCTCGTATTCCTTCTTATTTATTCGGAATTGCTTGCGCTGACCTCGTTTCTGAAGACAACTCACAGTATCATCTGTCATTTCTTCGCGTGAAAAGGTGCCTTTGACAAGAAAAAAATCTTCGTCATGCAAAATATTCTGCGAATCAGACTGGTTGAAAAAGCTCTTGCAAAACGACAGGTAATAAATCGCGTCAAGCAGGTTTGTTTTGCCAACGCCGTTATCGCCTACAAAGCAATTGATTTTATCGGTAAACTGAAGCTCAGCATTACGGTAATTCTTGAAATTGCTCAGAAAAAGATTTTGCAGGTGCATTTTGGTTTATCTAATAGGATTCAAAAATATCAATTCGCCGAAAACGGTGTAAAATTATCATCGTCCCAGTTTTGATGCAGGATTTGATGAATAGCCGCCAATGCATTCAGCGCCCGGGCACCCCAGTGCGATTCAAACAGCAGCTTGCAGTCGTGAACAGCGTTTTCCTGAGCCGAAAGTGTATTCTTTTGATACAGCAATATGAAATCCTTCATATCCTGATAGATATCCGTAAAATTCTCGGAAAGACTTCCTTTGCGGGTTTCAGTCTCGGTAGCGCTGCGCCTCGCCAGATAAATATAACGGTCGTCAACACCCAGTTTGCTTTTTATCCGCTGGAAGGCAATTTCCCACTCTTCTTCGGTTACAAACCGCTCACCGGGCATGGTATCGTCCACTTCGATATCGGGCAGCAGCGAACTTTTTAAATACAGCAACGGCAGCACTTTCTGCAGATAGCTGAGCATATACTCTTTCGTGAATTTATCTGCATCTTCAATAAAAAGGCAATATTCATTGGCTACTGTGAGCATTTCCAGCACAGTTCGCGACTGAACCTTATTTTTTGACTGGTCATCCATGAGAACAAAAATTATACGTAACGGGCAATATTAACCGTAAATATCCGGGTCCGGCAAAATTAAAGAAAACATGCGTGCCGAAAGCAAAGCTCGCATATTTAAGCATACTTTCTAACTTAATATTTTGATTTTGGCCTCATTTATATTATATTTGTTAAAAATGCGGAGATGGATAATATGGCTCTGAAGAAAAAATTGCTCGAAGCATGCCTGTTACAGCAACGAAAGGTGGCTGAAAATGCCATGGCTGAAATGAAAGAAGCATATCAAAATGCAAATGATTACGGCAATCCGGAAGATTGGTTCGACAGCTACAAGTCTGATATGCTCAGTAAACGTGACCGTTACGAACAGCAGCTTAAAAAAACCATGGACGAAATTGCCTTGCTTGAACGCATCGATCAGGAAAGACCGGTCGAAAAAGTTTCTTTTGGAGCAGTAGTGATTACAGCGGCACAAAAGCTGTTCATTTCCATAGGTTTAGGTAAAATTACCGTCGACGATACTACATTTTTCGTAATCTCTCCTACCGTACCTATATTTATTGCGATGCGCAATTTGAAAAAAGGCGATACCTTTGAATTCAGGGGTGTTAAAACCCAGATACTTGAAGTATACTAACGTTTAGATTCCCAGCTTATTCCGTAAAGGAAACGCATACATAACCAGCATCAGACGGATAATTTCGTCTTTATCCGTATCCGATGGTGCCATGGCAGCCTTTTCAGTCAGGTATTTCGTGAAATATGCCAGTTCGTCTGCCGTATATTCGCCAGAAAAACGCTCGGTTTTATGAAGCATGTCATATGCAGCATAATTGGTTGGCCAAAGCATGTACGACTGATGAATCCGCTGATCGATATAATTCGCAAGCTCCTTGAGCCAGTCATTCAGATTGCCTTCTGTATCGTAAGGAACATCACGGTCGGAAATACGCGGCGTAAACTCCAGATGTATCCTGCCTTTAGGACCGGAAATACCGGTGAGCATCGATTCAGTATCAATTTCGGGAGTCCGTTCGTAGGGTAACTGCTTCTCTTTATAATACAACTCCACAGCCTTGAGCATATCACAGGGGTCAAACTCATAGGAAACCGAGAAGGGTGCAATATGAAGCAATTCAAGTGCATTTCCCGGCATGGCTTCACTGGCCATCATCAGCATTTTCAATAATCCAACCTGAGTGCGGTCATCGCAGTCCTTGGCGCGCCCTTCGCGCTGAGCTATCCATATAGAAGTATTTTTTTCGTTCAGCGTGTACCGGATATAGGCCGACAGCCGTTTGGAATAATCGTATAATTCGCGTGAGCTGCCATTGCGCATCACCGTAAAACTCTTGTTCAGTTTTACAACATTCGTGATGAAAGGCGATAACAGAAGATTCTCTCCAATGGCCAGTTCCGACGTCTCAAAGCCATTTTTAAATAATATATAATTGAGCAGTGCACTGTCAAGAATTATATCGCGATGATTGGATATGAAAAGATGAGAACTCGCTTTGTCAAGCAGGTTTTGACCATTATAAGTCAGCCCTTTTACTGTACGTTTTATAATCGAGTCAATGGCCGTGAGCGCAAATTTCTCCTGAAATTCTTTAACGGTCTGAATGGTTCTGAAACTTCTGAACAAGTCCGATTTATTTACGGTCGGGAATAGAAAACGGGTAAACATCACAAAGCCCGGATCCCTAAGCAACAGGTTAATGGCAGCGGGAACTTCATGGTCATGAAATGGTCTGATATCTTCAAAATCTGTGTTGTGGTCCATTCTGTATAATTATATATTTATCACTCCGTAGATATTTAATACTACGCAAGGGGTTAACGAAATAAAAACGTTCCTAGTATATTGTCTTGAACAAACAGGGCTAATTACCTCCCTGATCATCATCGTTCACGGGGCCCGACTCATCACCAAATCCGCCAAAGAACAAACCTGCCGTGAAAGCCGGTCCATTAAACGTCAGTGTTTTATAGGTCTCGTTATCAATCCCGCTCACATAGCGGTAACCCATGCCAATATTAAATTTAAGCCAGGGTAAAATATTCACTTCAGCCTCAATCTGGGGAGCAATCACAAATACATTGTCATTGGTATTGTCAACTTCATTGTTTTGGTTTTTATTTTCATCGGTAAGCTGCAGCGAGCCCCAGCCGCCCCTTCCGCTGATTCCAAAATGAATGCGTTTCGAGGGTCGGTAAATATATCCCAGCCAAACACCCGCATGCCCGAAATTCAACCTTAGCTTATCACCAATATGACCGGGGTAATCGGTAAAAAATCGATTCGTGGAAAGTCCGAGTCCATACCCGCCAATAAAAAACCGCCTGTCGAGAAGCAGCGCTCCGCCCCCGCCCGTGCTGAAAGAAAATGTTTTGTTGATCAGAGCCATTTCGCTGATTACACCACCAAAACCGCTCACTTCAATACGCGCATCGGAAGCCAGATACTTCTGCTCATCATCCTGAGCTTTTGCCAGTAACGACAGGGAAAGTACGAATATCACCAGGGCGAGTTTTCTCATAACATTTTATATCTGGGCACAAAGTAACAATAAATCCGCATTTACGGAAGGACAACAATGGGGATTTTTTCAACCTGTCATTGTTAAAACTCTTATCTTTGTAAGAGTAAAAAACAACGTACCCTAATGGTTAATGCACCTTACCGCAACAGATTTCTTGCGGGTATTAAAATCGCTTCCATAATTATTTTACTATTCATTGCTGTTATTGCAACGAGCGGGCACCTTTCTGCTGCCACCGGCAATCCGAACGATGATGCCGATACACTCAAAAATAATCGTGGCTGGAATTTCGGAATCAACCTCGGAGCCTATTTTGCCAGTAAATACAGCGCCGGTTTCTACAGCGGTCTGCCTACAAACGAGAATAAAATATCATTGATACTGAACAACCATTATTATCAGGAAGAAATTAAACGTCAGCTTAACGGCGATACATCCAGACTCCTTGAACTTCCTGCGAACATGAAATACAGCCCCGCCTTTAATATCGGCTTTTTCGTGAAGTATAATTTCATCAAAAATACAGGCGTATTTTTAAATGTCAATTTCGCCAAACTGAAAACCAACGATGTGTTCACGATGGGAATCGGTCCGTATCTGAACGGTTATTCATTCGACAACATCCAGACATTTCCAATCTGGGGGATTGAAAACCGCACAAATATTGACATCGGGTTTATGCAGATGTTCCCCACTTCCGATTACGTTGACTTTTTTGTGGAAGGTGGTCTGAACATCAATAATGTGCAGGTAAAAGAGAATAAAATTGCTATTGGCGACCTTAGCTATAGTATTGTGGATGTTTATGGCGGACAGAATTATGTTCCCAATGCCACGTTGCAACAATATGTTGTGCGACAGGGAGGACTTGGTTTTGGCGGATTTGCCGGTGTGGGTCTCAGGCTCAATTTCAGCAGAACAGTTTCCATTGATCCCGGTTTTGATTTTTACTGGACACAAACCAATCTGACCGGATACGAAGCATTCAGACCAAATTACAGCGTTTATGTGAGGCTTTGTATGCGTAACCTTTTCGGAAAAAGCAACAATGAGTCGTTATGACGCTCGGTTTGAGTAAGCCCGGTTATTGCACGTACTGCCCACGCGAGTGTGCCGCCCAGCGGGAAATCGGTGATTTTGGCTACTGCATGAGCAACACCGGATTCAACATTGGTTCAATATGTGTACATCGCGGCGAAGAGCCCGCCATCAGCGGAACGCATGGCATCTGCAACATTTTCTTTTCTTCATGCAACCTTCAGTGTATTTATTGCCAGAACCATCAGGTAAGCAGCAATAAGGGCAATGCCATAGGCAACGAATATACGCTTGATGTTGTACTTGACGGCATCTGCAATTTGCTCGATACCGGCTGCAAAGCCGTGGGGTTTGTAAGTCCTTCCCATTGTATTCTGCAGGTAAAAGCCATTATTGATGGACTGCACGAACGTGAGTACCATCCCATTTTTGTGTATAACAGCAACGGCTACGACAAGGTTGAAAGCCTGCGCTCACTCGAAGGAATGATTGATATCTACCTGCCCGACTTTAAATATATGGATGCTGAAATAGCCGGACAATACAGCGATGCTGCCGATTATCCCGGAGTGGCTCAGGCAGCGCTGAAAGAAATGATGCGGCAGAAAGGTCCGGTATTGCATTATCTTGACGACAAACATGCTTCTTCCGGAATTATTGTAAGACATCTCGTGCTGCCGGGAGCAACAGAAAACAGTAAAAAAGTATTACGCTTTATTGCGGAAGAATGTTCTATCAAGCTGCACGTTTCACTGATGTCGCAGTATTACCCTACACCCGCTGTTGCATCGCATCCGCAACTGGGGCGCAGCATTACGAAAGCCGAATACCGGGCAGTTACCGATGAAATGGAACAGCTTGGTTTTATCAACGGCTGGCTGCAGGACTTCGAAAGCCATCGTAATTACCGCCCCGATTTTTCAAAAACGCATCCGTTCGAACACAAGGAATCGTAACACTATTTTGCAAAAAAGTATTACGACGAACATGGATGAGGGTCCGGTGGCGGATATGCTCATGGTCTGTTAACTTAATTCGGTTTTCACGGCTCGTATTGAGACATTCCATTTTTTGCTATATTTGATGGTTGGTGAAATGAAACTGATGTTGCAATTGAAGGTCTGGCTCTTAGGAAATGGTGGGCAGCTCACTGGTTATCCGTTTTTTTGTTTTCACAACAATGAGTTTTTAACTTTTTGATTCACTATGAAATACTTTTGCTTTGCTTTGTTTACCATTGTTTTTGCTGGATGCTGCAAATGGGATCCAAGTAAGATTGTTGGAAATTATTCTTGTAAAAGTGACAAGGGATATGAAGAAATCGCTTTTAAACCCGATAGTACTTTCATATATTATGCTCATGATAATGAAAACCGAAGATATTATGATAGCGGTCAATGGCATGTAAGTAATGATAAAGTTTATGGCGGGAATTTTATTGTTATAGAATCAATTCATGACTACCTTTTCATTTATTATGATTCTTTTAAGTATTCAACAGAATATTTATTAAAGTCAGACAGTATAATTTACCAACAGCCTCGTAAGAGGGCATTCAGATATAGGTGCGGTACGTTAGAAAGAAGAATTAACCTACCGTATGATTTTAAAAAGAAAAGTGACATGTTGTATTTGAAGTGAGATTTTAAAGTTTAAGATGAAGTAATGAACTGTTCAAACCATTTTCATCCAAGAATGAATTGGTTCAAATAAGTGATTCTAGTGTAAAACGACAGCATGCATGGATTACGAACTTTACAGGACAAACAGCAATTTATTTGGAAAGAAATATAAGACTCCTTAACAACTCTTGAATTTAGTTTCAGACCATCGCAGACGTTGAGGAATAATAGAAAGAGCCGAATTTTTAAGGCAAAAATATTTTAATCTAAATACAAAACTATTATGACGACCAGGAGCAAAATGAAACTTCATACATTAGATGAAATAAAAGATGAATTCATTGGTAAACGCGGCACAGCACATCGCGACGTTTACGAACAAGAGCTGCAAATGGAAGTGCTGGGCGACATGATTAAACAAGTCCGCCTTGAACGGAATCTTACGCAAGAGCAACTCGGAAAATTAATCGGAGTGCAGAAATCGCAAATTTCCAAATTAGAAAATAACACCACAAATGTTACTTTGGAAACAATTCTCAGGGTGTTTCATGCTCTGAAAGCTAAAATAAGCTTCAAAGTAGAATTGAAAAATCAGCGGGTGCGGATTGCATAAAAAAGCAAAGCACCAACCAAATCAGTATTCTATTTTATTCTGTGAAACCGTCCACTCGGTGAAAGGACTGAGGGTATCTTCATGATGAAGATGCTCTGTACATATCTTGCGCTCGCCAATAGGCACAGCAATTTCTTCGTATATGAATGAGTCGTCGAAACCAACGTTCGAAGCATCTTCTTTTGTGGCAGCAAAAATGAGTTTTTCGGGACGTGCCCAGTAAATAGCTCCAAGGCACATGGGGCAGGGCTCGCAACTGGAATACACCACGCAGCCGTCGAGCTGGAATGAACCAAGGTTGTTGCAGGCATCACGTATAGCAACCACTTCGGCATGAGCCGTTGGGTCGTTGGCAGAGGTTACACTGTTTGCTCCGCGTCCGATAATGACACCGTCTTTCACCACAACAGCCCCGAAGGGGCCGCCGTTGCCGTTCTTCACGTTCTCAACCGCAAGCTTTATCGCTTCCGAAAGGAACTTTTTTTCATCATTCATAATTTGATTTAGTTATTTAGAAAACCGGGACGGCCAATTGTATGCGGCATCCGCATCTGCAAATATACAACATCATAACAAAACAAAGCATGTACACGTAAAATTTGAAGCTCCGCTGCTAATATTTTTCTAATTTTGCCGCTATGAAAACAGCTTCGGGAAAGGGGAATACGGCATGGCTTGCAACGCGTTCAATGCTGCAGCAGGCGGCATTCTGGCTGCTGCTCTTTGCAGTGTTCAGAGCGGTATTTCTGGTATATCATATCCCTTTGCTCAGCGGAATTCCGTTTGGAAATATTGCCGCAAGCTTCTGGTTCGCCCTCCCACTCGACCTTTCGGCATGTTCCTATATACTATTGCTGCCATTTCTGATATGCGTAATACAAACGTTTTACAGCCCGCGATGGCTGAATTACATTACGATTACCTACACAATCATCATTATTCTTATCTTTTCAGGAATTACAACAGCCGAGCTGGGCGTGTTTGAAGAGTGGCGCACCAAGCTTCATTACAAAGCGCTGCTGTATCTGCTGCATCCGGCTGAAATCATGGATACCGCACCCACCGGCACCTTCATATTACTCGGACTGATTTTTCTGGCACAGGCGGCACTGTTCATTTTCATTTTTTTAAAGTGGGCATTCATCCGCATTACCGGTGCAAAGCGCCGTATTTTTTTCACCTTCGGCTTCTTTGTGTGTGCTTCGGCGCTGCTGTTTCTCGGAGTGCGGGGCGGGACACGGCAGATACCCATCAACCAGAGCGAATCGTATTTTTCAAAATATGAAATACTGAACCTTGCCGCCGTAAATTCAGGATGGAACCTGGCACACAGCATTGCAAACAATTACGGCATCATGGAAAAAAATCCGTACGTCTTCTATAACAGGAATGACGCGGAAAACATTGTTAAAAAGATGTATTCCGTCCCCTGCGATTCAACAAAAATGATACTGAACACTGCCCGTCCCAACATCGTTATGTTCATTCTCGAAGGCTGGTCGGCAGACCTTATAGAATCGCTGGGTGGCGAAAAGGGCATTACACCCTGGTTTCATGAAATGGAACATGAAGGCATCCTTTTTACAGATATTTATAGCAGCGGAACGCGCTCTCAGCAAGGCATGTCTGCCATATTCGGGGGATTTCCGGCAACGCCGCTTACCACCATTACCCAATCGCCTGAGAAATACAGCAAGCTGCCATCGTTCAGCAAAGACCTAAAAACAGCGGGCTACACAACGTCGTACACCTTTGGCGGACAGCTTATTTATGGTAACATAAAAAGCTATATCATGGATAACGGCTTCGACCGTGTGGTGGAAGACGCCGATTTTGATGCATCAATACCCCGCGGAAAGCTGGGCATTCACGACGAGTTCACATTTCCGCTGTTTGCGAAAGACCTGGAACAGGAGCAGCAGCCGTTCTTTTCAGCAATATTTACCATCAGCACGCATTCGCCTTACGATATGAACATGGATGAACCGCTGCAATGGCCGGTGCTCGAAAAAAAGTATGTAAACGCCGCCCTGTACGACGACCGCTGCATCCACACATTTATGGAAAGCGTAAAGCAAAAACCGTGGTATGCCAATACGCTGTTCGTCTTTGTCTCCGACCACGGTCACAGCTCCTACAAAAACAGGGAGTTTACAACGCCCGCCTATCATAAAATTGTATTCATGCTTTATGGTGAAGCAATAAAAAAGGAATTTCGCGGTACAAAGGTTACCCAGACCGGCTCTCAGGTGGATGTGGCAGCCACACTGCTGCCTCAGCTCGGCATGAGTGCCGAAAAATTCGTGTGGAGCAAGAACCTGCTCAACCCCTGCACTCCCGGTTTCGCGTTCTATGCTTTTGAAGAAGGGCTCGGATGGGTGCGCCCCGGCGGCTACTATGTATATGACGCACGCACAAAAAGCGACCATGAAATAGTTACCGCCTCACCCCTTATCAGCAAAGACACCCTTGTAAAAGAAGGAAAATCGTATCTTCAATGCGTTTTTCAGGAATACATGGAGAAATAAGAACTAAGAACTAATAATTGTTTAATTGTTATAAACCAAACTGACATTTTATAAACTTTCGACTTTAAGACTTTATAAACTTTAGACTTTTTAAAAATGGAATACAAATTTGATATCCTTACCACCCCTGCCGATGAGGAATTGTGCGCAACCATGATGTCGGAAAACGAACCATGGATCACACTCAAACGCGATTATGATAAATGTCTGGAGAACATCCGCAATCCGCTGGCCGAAAAATACCTGCTGCGCGTAGGCGAAGAAATTGCAGGTTTCGCAATACTGCAGATGAACGGCAGCTTTGCAGGTTACATACAGAGTATTCTGATGGCTGAGAAGTACCGCGGACAGGGACTCGGAAAGCATTTCATCGGATTTCTGGAAGGGCGCATCTATGCCGATCAGCCGAACGTTTTCCTCTGTGTTTCGTCGTTTAACACACGAGCCATGGAGCTTTATAAACGGCTGGATTACGAACAGGTGGGCGAACTCAAAGACTTTGTAGTGCGCGGTCATTCCGAATTCATCATGCGGAAAACCATTGGACCGAAGTCGGAATATTTCTGATACCTGAACGATACACCTCCTGAAATACAAAAGATTCAAACTGAAATCCGGCTAAAAAAACAGTTGGCGAAAGACTGACTATTTGCTTTGAACTCATGGAATCTGGAAGAGCCATTACAGCGGGAAATATCCGCAAAGAAGTTCCCCATATATCAGAAATTGATGTGAAAATTGAATTATTCAAACGCTCCTATCCTGATAGTTTTGAACCCGAGGAACTTGAACGCATTATTGCCTGGATGAGGGAACGTCATCAGAATGCCTGAATATTATCCATACAATTAATAAAAAACAATTATCTTTGCACCCTGATTTTCAAAGTGCATGAATACTTTTCATACCATCTTGAAAGTCAAACAATAAACTCAGGTTTACGTGTTCATTGGAATAAATAGTGTGCACCACGCGGATGTGGCGTAATTGGTAGCCGCGCCAGACTTAGGATCTGGTGCCGTAAGGCGTGTGGGTTCGAGTCCCTCCATCCGCACATTAATTCAAATTAACTCAAACTAACGGCTGCCGGTCGTGACTGAATCGCCGGAGCCTTTATTAACAAACAATTTACAGATGAATATCACACGCGAGAATACAGGCGAACTGACCGCTACAGTAAAGATTGAAATTGAAAAAAATGATTATCAGCCCATCGTTGATAAAAAGTTGAAAGAATACCAGCGCAAAGCCAATATCCCCGGATTCAGACCCGGTCATGTTCCTTTCGGAATGGTGAAGAAAATGTACGGCAAAGCCATCATGATGGATGAAATCAACACCATCCTTTCCGATTCAATCAACAAATATATTGAAGATAATAAAATTGATGTAATCGGCCATCCGCTTCCCAACCACGAAAAAAACACACCGCTCGAACTCGAAGAAATTGATAATTATACCTTCCATTTCGACCTCGGCCTTTCACCCGAATTTGAAGTGGTGATACCCGAAAAACTGAAACTGAATCAGTATACCATTACAGTTAATGACGAGCTGGTTGACAAATACGTGAAAGACATCCGCAAAAAATACGGCAAATACGTAAACCCGGAAACAACCGAAGAAAACGATATGATTTTCGGTGACTTCACCGAACTCGATGATAAAGGCAATGCTAAAGAAGACGGCATTAAAAACAGCAGTTACATCTATCTTGAGCACATCACCGATAAGGCAACCAAGAAAAAACTGATTGGTCTCAAAATAGGCGACAAAGCCGTAGTTGACCCAACCAAAATGACCGACAAAGAGCACGAAACCGCTTATTTACTGGGCGTGAAACTCGAGCAGGTGGCTGACATTAAATCAAATTTCGAATTCAGCGTGAAAGCTATAAACCGCGTTGAACCCGCTGCCATCGACAACGAACTGTTTGAAAAAGTATTCAAACACGAAGTGATTACTTCGGAAGAACAATTCCGCGCAAGAATTAAAGCAGATGCTACGGCAAACTTCGGCCGTGAAGCCGAAAAACAATTCATGTCCGACGCCGTTGCAGCCATCATCAAAGAAACCAACATCAGCCTTCCCGACGAATTCCTGAAACGTTTCTTCCTTGAAACAAGCAAAGAAGAAGATGTTACGAAAGAAAAAATTGACGCCGAATATCCCGGATACGTTGACGTACTGAAATGGCAGCTCATCGAAAACAAAATCATACGCGATAACAATCTGGCAGTGACCGAAGATGAAATCAGAGAGTACATCAAAGGATTCTTCCGTCAGGGTAAAAAAGAAGAAGAGCACAATCATGAACATGACCACGAACATGAGCATCACCACGACCATGACCACGGACACGACCATGAGCACGAACATCACCACGACCACGAGCATGACCATGAGCACGACCATCATCATGAAGAAAGTCCTGCTACCGACGAATCGCGTCTTGACCACATCGCCAATACCATCATGCAGAATAAAGAGGAAATGAAGAAAATCAACGATACCCTGTATGATACCAAGATGTTAACACTCTTCCGTTCAAAACTCAAGGTTGAGAACAAGGAGATTAGTTATGAAGAATTTATTAAATTAGGTGCGTCGCAAAAATAACCCCATTAAAAACTGACTTATGGACTCCAGCAAAGAATTCAGGAAATTCGCCACCGGGCATCTCGGTATCAGCAGCAGCAGGCTTGATAAATTTGCCGCCGCACAGGATATGACACGTACTATCATTGAAGAGCGTCAGATGAACTTCCGCGAGGTTGACGTATTCTCACGCCTGATGATGGACCGCATCATTTTTCTCGGAACACCCATCGACGATTATATCGCCAACGTTATTCAGGCACAGCTGCTCTTCCTCGAATCAGCCGACGCCAAAAAAGATATTCAGATATATTTAAATACTCCCGGCGGCTCCGTTTACGCAGGTCTGGGTATTTATGACACCATGCAGTACATCACTCCCGATGTAGCCACCATCTGTACCGGTATGGCAGCATCCATGGGCGCTATTCTGCTGTGCGCAGGCGTTACAGGCAAACGCACCGCCCTTAAGCACTCTCGCATACTGATTCATCAGCCAATGGGCGGCGCCGAAGGACAGGCATCGGACATTGAAATCACCGCACGCGAAATTCAGAAACTGAAGAAAGAACTGTATGAAATCATCGCGCTGCATTCAGGTCAGAAATATGATAAAATATGGAAAGATGCTGACCGCGATTTCTGGATGACCGCTACCGAAGCCAAGGAATATGGCATGATTGACGAAGTACTGCAAAAAACCAAGAAGTAATTCTTCAGGTTAGCTGCATTGTTTTTTTTAGTGTAAACAGATTCATCCAATGGCAAAAGAAGTAGAAAAATGTTCGTTCTGCGGACGAAAGAAAAGCGAAGTTGGAATGCTTATTGCCGGCCTCGAAGGCCACATCTGCGATTATTGCGTTGAGCAGGCGCAGGTCATTGTCGGTGAGGAAAAAGTCACTAAAAAGGAAAGCGAACATAAGCAGATTGAACTGCTGAAACCACGCGAAATAAAGGCGTATCTCGACCAGTACGTGATTGGTCAGGACGAAGCCAAGAAGATACTTTCAGTTGCTGTGTACAACCACTACAAACGTATTCTTGCCATGCCTAAAAAAGGAAAAGCAAAGGATTCGAAAGACGAAGTGGAAATTGAAAAATCAAATGTTATCCTTGTCGGAGAAACAGGAACCGGAAAAACCTTACTTGCACGCACCATCGCCAAAATGCTGCATGTGCCCTTCTGCATTGCAGATGCTACGGTACTTACCGAAGCCGGTTATGTGGGCGAAGATGTGGAAAGCATCCTCACCCGCCTGCTGCAGGTAGCTGATTATAATGTAGAAGCTGCCGAACGCGGCATCGTATTCATAGATGAAATTGACAAGATTGCACGCAAAAGCGACAATCCTTCCATTACCCGTGACGTATCGGGCGAAGGCGTTCAGCAGGCATTGCTGAAGCTGCTCGAAGGTTCATCGGTGAACGTACCACCGCAAGGTGGTCGCAAGCATCCCGAACAGCGCATGATTGCCGTCAATACGGAAAATATCTTATTCCTCTGCGGCGGCGCATTCGACGGACTCGATAAGAAAATCGGCGCCCGCCTGATGACCAACATGATTGGCTACAGTTCCGATAAGGAAAAAGATCAGATTGATAAAGACAACCTCTACAAATACGTCTCACCGCAGGATATCCGCAGCTTCGGCCTCATTCCCGAACTCGTGGGTCGCCTGCCCGTAGTTACTCACCTCGACCCCCTCGACCGCGAAACGCTGAAACGGATTCTGGTGGAGCCGCACAACGCCCTGGTAAAACAGTATATCAAGCTGTTCGAAATGGACAAAATAAACCTGTCTTTTTCCGATGAAGCCCTTGACCTCATTGTTGAGAAATCCGTGGAATATAAGCTGGGTGCCCGCGGGCTGCGTTCCATCATAGAAGCCATCATGACAGATGCCATGTTCAATATGCCGTCTGACGGCGTTGAAGGTGACCTGCATATCGACCTGGCCTTCGCCGAAGAAAAGCTGAGCAAGGCTCATAAGTCATTTCTTAAAGTTGCATAGCATCACTCCAAACTGAAGTTCGCATGAATTCAGGCTTTGTGAAATATCCCATCCTCTTACTTCTTGCACTTCTTACAGTGTCCTGCAACAGGACAAAGAAAGAATACTATGACGATGGCGCACTGAAATCGGAAATTACCATCAGCCACGGACTCAAAAACGGAATGGCCAGATGGTACTGGCCCAACGGCGTGCTGCAGATGGAATGCAATTATTCCGACGACAAAATAAACGGACCGTTTACACGCTATTTTCTCAGCGGTAAGATTGAACTTCAGGAAAACTTCACCGCCGACAAGCGCAACGGCACTTCGATATGCCGGGACGCAAGCGGATATAAACTCATTGAACAGAATTATTGCAACGACAGCCTTGATGGCGCCTACCGTGAGTTTTATCCCGACGGCACAGTGAAAATAGACGGACAATATAAACACGGTCTTTACAACGGAACATGGAAGTATTATGATTCATCCGGAATCCTCATCGGTCAGGGTGAATTTACGTTGGGCAGCGGCATACAGCGCGGCATGACACGCACCGGAAAAACCACCCGCACCATTCAGTACAAAAACAATCTGAAAGACGGCGAAGAAACATGGTACAATGAAGACGGCAGCGTTGAGAAAGTGGTCGTTTATCGGGAAGGGAAACAGGTAATAGGTAATAGGTAATAGGTTAAGTCGTGAGTCAAGAGTCAAGAGTCAAAAGTCAAAAGTTCATAAAGTCTGTAAAGTTAAAAGATGGCGTAAAATGTAATATCTGACATTACCCCGGAGGGGTTTAAGGTCTGTAGAATATTAGAGTAATCAAACCCGGACGGCGCACGGATGATGATAATAAAAAAAGGTGAATTCGGCATGCGCCGAAAGAGTCGTGAGTCATAAGTCAAAAGTCAAGAGCTGGAGCGAAGCTGCAGTCCGCCTTTGGCGGAACAATTAGTCAATTTGAAAATGCGACAATTTGACGATTTGAAAATAATTCAGGAAGTGATGAATTACAATAAATGCCTTTATTATTAATTGTTAATTATTAATTGATAATTATGTTGTTTACTGAAGAAGATATTCTTGACAAAGCCGTGATGGACGTGGCAGAGAAGATGCTGCTGGCTGCCCGCACCGCTCCGAAAGGACGTGGAAGAAACTCACTGGTATTTGCCATTGCCGACCGCAAGCAGATTGACATCATCGCCAATAAAATGGAAATCATTGCCCGTCGCAACGGAACGGAATTCTTCAACCGTGACGCGAAAAATCTCCGCCTCTGCCCTGCCCTCTTTATTGCCGGAACACGCATTGAACCGCTCGGTTTGAAGTTCTGCGGCAACTGCGGACTTGAGAATTGCGACAACAAAAAATTACATCCGACCGTTCCCTGCGCCTTCAACAATATTGATCTGGGCATTGCCATTGGCTCAGCCGCAAGTGTTGCGGCAAACCACCGCGTCGATAACCGTGTGATGTTCTCTGCAGGAAAAGCAATTCTTGAGCTGGGATTGCTGGGCGACGATGTGAAAATAATCTTCGGGATACCGCTGGCTGCGATATCCAAAAGTCCTTTCTTCGACCGCTAGAAACGCCTATTTCCCGCCCGTCCCTACAAAATAATGGTCCTTATTGATACGTGTCTTTCTTTTGCTTTCAACTGCTCCAGTCTCAACATTAATATGTTTCGCCGATTTTTGTGCGCCGGCCGGGCAAAATTGCGGGCAGGCGTTGGAGTGAATGGAATATTGCGAAGAATTCCGTGAAAGAAGCTTGCTCGCTTTCACTGGAATTCAGCAATATTACAGAGCGCGCAGAAGCATTATTTTGCCTTGACCTTTTGGGTACTTTTGTGTCAAGACAAAAGTACCCAAGAATAAAGAGTACAGAAATATCCGCGAAGTGTTGCAGCAAACCACAGGGTCAATATCCTGTTATGTTCTTCGACCGCTAGAAACAATTATTTCCCGCCCGTCCCTACAAAATAATGGTCCTTTTCGCTGAACAGAATATTAAACGTAGTCAAGCTTCCGTAAATTCTAGTAATATACTGCTGCAGATTGAGCTTTTCCTCGTCGAGGAGCTTTTCGTTTGAATTGATGTTCTGCTCAAGCACCCTCAGGCGGTCGCGCAGCATTACGATTTTATGAAAGAATGCTTCAATAGGAATTTCTTTCGATGCCTGCGCGGGATTGGCAGGCTGCAGAATCATCTTACCACCCGTCCAGCGACTGCCGATAGAAACAATCTCCTGCAATCCGCCATACTGATCGAGCACGGCCGCAATCACCTTCGCGAGTTCGTCGATATCCATAGACGATGATGCCTCGCCACCGCCGCCCGATGTTTCGGGCTGTTCAAGAATGGTATAATCTTTTGACGTACGCGAAAACTCAAGCTTTCCGGCACGCACAAAAATCACCTCAAAGCTGGAGAGGCTTATTCTGCTCACAACGCCCTCGCCATATTTATCATGATCTATGCGGGTTCCAACGGTAAGTTCACTCATAAAAGGTTGTTTAGAATAATAATGTTCAAGGTGCTTTTACGAAGTTCTTTACGCGGGGTTACATGCGGCAGCCGAAAAAGGCCGTGGAAGGACTTTCACTTCAGCGCATTGTTTGCGTTTTCCCAACAATGGCACCGTGCTGAGTGATTAGTCGGAAATTCCGAACAACCACTCAACATACAGTCTCTTCAAGGTCTCCTTCAAAGAAAACATACGATGCCGTTCCCGGCTATGGCAACACAGGTTGTGCGCATGCCGCCGAAAGTGTTATTGTGTTATAATTTTATTCAATCCAATCGAAGAGGTATTGTTCCCGGGGAATTTACAATTTTTGAAATAACACCCGCTGCTGCTGTGCGCTCGTGGCCATTACTTTCATTAAGCGCTGCTGTCGCGTCTTTTCCTGTTTGGCGCTCATAATCCAGTGCGTCATTGTTTTTCTATAGGAAGGAGGTTGTTTCAGAAAAAATTCCCAGGCGGGTTTGTCCTTTTTAAATTGTTTTTCATACTCTTTTTCCAGAAGGGCGTTCTCTCTTTCAAAAGAATATATTTCGGATTTACTTTCGGTGCGGAAACCAAACGCCTTCAGTCCCTCCGGTTTCATAAGCCCGGCTTTGGTGAGTTCTTCAACTTTTTTAATGTTGACGGCACTCCAGATACTTGTTTTTCTTCTTGGCGTAAAACGGATGCAATAGCTTTCACTGTCTATCGATTTGCGTACTCCGTCTATCCAGCCGAAACAGAGCGCCTGGTCAACCGACTGCGACCATGTAAGCGAAGGTTTACCGCTGCCTACTTTGTAAAACCCGACAGTTAGTTCAGTTTCCCTGTCGTGATGCACTTCCAGCCAGTCTCTGAATTTCAGCTGCGTTTCAAAAAAGGTTGCTGCCATAATTTTCTTCGGTTACACTTCAATTATAAATGCAGAATCTTCACCCCCTCAGATTTCCCTTTGCCGTCGGTGGTTTTTAGCAGATACATCCCTTGAGAGTAATCCGACAGGTTTATCTCAAACGGGGAAAGGCGAATATCCTTAACGAACGTAATCCTCCGACCTACCGAGTTGAATATCTCAATGCTATATGGCATGGCTCCGCTAAATTCTGCAACTATTTTGTAATCGGACGGATTGGGGTAAATTCTCAGGTCGGAAGCCTCCTTTCTGTTCTCACTGATTCCAATCCAATCAACAAAACAGTATGAACTGAATATGGGATTTGTGTTGGCATAAGACTGAACACCGTCTTTGTACGCACATAACAGCAGGCTCGCAGGTGGATGATAAGCAGATGCCTGAAATTGCTGAAAGTTGATACCTGTATTGGGACCGATGCCCTCGATAAAAGCCAAAACGCCGTCATTATAAAGTACGGCCGATGAACTTAAATACACAATTTTCTTCCCGCCCGCATACACTACCGAATCGACAATGCAGACCGAATCGGCCGGATAATAACAATGCGGAATGATGAAGGTGTCGCCAACATTCAGGCTCAGATCCATGATTAAATACTCCCGGGGCTGCGCGGATTTATCGAGGAACCACGCCCTGCCCGTGGCAGTATCTTCGCGCAGAAACCCGTCGAGGTTCATGTAGCCGTAATCTCTGATGTATTTATACGTATAGCCGTTCATCATGGTGTCGTTACAGGCAACCAGAGAATCGGTGATCGTCGTTTCCGAATTAAGAAAATAGGCAACATTCCAGCTCGTTTTCACATTCCCGAACAGAGACGCGTACGGCTGCCCGTTTGCATACAGCACCGTAAGCAGCAGCATAATAATAATCACCGGCATCTTTTTCATAATATGAAAATTTATATGGGTTGTACTGTGTTCATGATAAAATCCATTTCGTAATAATAATCATTATTCTACACTCTTACTCTTTTTTACAGCTCCGCAGGAGCCTGTCCGCCTCCTTACTGTTTCCTTTTATTATAATCTTTCTGCACCAATGACCGGCTGTTTGCACTGCCATGTGCGGGCAGGAATTCCGAACATTTTGTCTCTAACAGCTTTCCCCAGCTTGTAATCATTAATTTTTCATCTTCGGCAAAAGGTGGAAATACCGTCCATCCGAATACTCCAAACAGGGTATCTCCAACAATCGCTATCTCGTCATCAACAATCAGACTCACTGAACCGGCTGTGTGACCCGGTGTATGCATCAGATACGCGTTAAATCCGATATTACTCAGATCAAATGTTGCATCAACCGGAATATCGGGCAGGCAGGGCTCAGATTTAAATCCGGATAAAAACCGCTTTCCGATAACATTAACAAGGAACTTTGAAATGACTGTAGTGCCAACCGGCAAATTATGTTTTCCGGCAGATAAATGTTGCGCCTCAGCTTCATGGACGATTACCTTTGCTTTGTATACTTCCCGGATGTTAGCCGCACTGCCGGCATGATCAAAGTGAGCATGAGTCAGTATCAGATAATCGATACGGTTTACACCTGATTGTTCTATCCTCTTCCGCAACCGGCTCCACATCCGCGAAACGGAGGTATCAATCAGAATATTTTTCTCCCCGTCAGTCAGCAAAAAAGCATTGCTTCTCCCCGACACTATCCGGGTTATTTTATATCCGCTTTTAGTAATCCATGTTTTCATAGCGCTTTATAATAATACTGCATTGAACTATTGCAATTCGCCTGCATGCCGGGCAGTATCAGCGGCATCTGTTTCTCTCATTTTTCCATCAGATGCCTTCATTTTCAACTGTACGATTTTTTCGTACAGTTGACTTCCTTCTTGTTTTAATTTTATTTTTAAATCACTCCAATACCTTCTGGAGTTCTTGCTTTCAGTTAGAATTTCGATAATATCTATTATCGAAAAGTACCATTTCTCTACTTTGTCATCCCAATAAACAAGTGCCTTTCTTGATTCAAATAGTTTTATTGCATTTTCTTTTGTCATAGTAACTTTTTCTTTTAACAGTCAAAGATAATAAACTCATTTTCATTCATGTTAATTATTGTCCCAGAAACGCAGCACAGCTTGAAATTTGAAATAGTTGAAGGGTAAAAGGTAAAAGGTAAAAGTTTTTTTTGCTTTCAGCCTTAAGCCTTTACCTTTCAGCCCGCTTGTCACGCGTTGCAAACGCAGCACAGCTGAAGCTGACAGCCGACCCCTATCCCTTAATCCTCCCGATAAATCGGGAGGACTTATCATTGTGCAAAATTTTAATGCTGTTTCTTATTTTAGTCAGGAGATAAAAAAAATCGCGCACCAGACTTTCATCATCAGTCACCCTATCCCAGCGCAGAGCCTGCCCCTATCCCTAAATCCCTTTCCCCGTAGCGGTGAAAGGGACTTTGTACAGTGGAAAACAATAACTCTGTTTTCTATTGTTTTACTGAAAAAGAAAAATGATACATGCACCGGGCTTTCATCATCAGTCACCCTATCCCAGCGCAGAGCCTGCCCCTATCCCTAAATCCCTTTCCCCGTAGCGGTGAAAGGGACTTTGTACAGTGGAAAACAATAACTCTGTTTTCTATTGTTTTACTGAAAAAGAAAAATGATACATGCACCGGGCTTTCATCATCAGTCACCCT
>JBAXND010000015.1 GCA_037133915.1 Bacteroidota bacterium | reverse complement strand
CTTAAGTTTTTAGCTTTCACCCTTTAGCCTTAACCTTTATTTTTCGACTCACGATTCGTCAGGAGACGGATTTCGGCTTCGCCTCAACTCACGACTCTTGACTCCCGACTTATTTTGCGGCGCAGGCAATTGCCGTGACTTTTAGAAATATTATCCGTGCGCCGCCGATAATCAAACGCTTATTCATTCTACCAACAGGTCGCCCCTACGGGGCTTAAGTTTTTAGCTTTCACCCTTTAGCCTTAACCTTTATTTTTCGACTCACGATCCGTCAGGAGACGGATTTAGGCTTCGCCTCAACTCACGACTCTTGACTCCCGACTATACATTAAAGTTATTAAAGGTCGTTTGTTGATAATTAGGATTTATACTGTGGAAATCAAACCTCTTTAAATGCCTAATTTTACTCGTTAATCGGGAAAACCCGGTCAAATCAGGGAAATATGAGAAACAGATCGTTGATTTTGTTCGCGGCATTGTTGCCGCTTTTTATCATTCCGGCTACTACAAAAGCCCAGAAGACGGCGATATACGATAATCCGCTCGCCTTGTACCGCACCGCGAGTGAACTCTTAAACAAAGAGAAATTCGGCTCTGCCCAGGAGTTTTTTCTGCGTGTGGCCAATGCTGTTAATACCAGACCGTCGGAACTCAAAACCTATTCGGAATATTATGCCGACCTCTGCGCTATTGAGCTGTTCCATAAAAATGCCGAATACCTGGCGTGGAATTTCATCGTCAACAATCCTGAAAATCCGAAAGTGAACGACCTGTGGTTTGCCCTTGCTAAGCTGCAGTTCAGGAATAAGAATTACGAGCGCGCCCTGGCATGCTACGATCAGATAGATGCTTCTTCACTATCTGCCGATGAAAGCGCCGAACTGCATTTCAAACGCGGATATTGCTACTTCCTGAACAATGACATTGAAAATGCAAAGAAGGAATTCTTTGCAATCAAGGATCAGGAAAACGATTATCAGGCACCTGCCAATTATTATTACGGACACATTGCCTACAGCGAAAAGAACTATCAGACAGCGCTGCTGCATTTCAACCGCCTGCTAACTGATGAAAGCTACGGTAAAATTGTTCCTTACTACATCACTCAGGTATATTACGTGCAGGAAAAATATGACGATTTAATCAAGGTGGCAGTGCCTTTGCTCGATTCCGCTTCAACTAAAAGAGCACCTGAAATTGCTCATATGATCGGGGATGCGTATTACCGTACCAACCGTTATCTGGATGCACTTGATTATTACGAAATATTTCTTCAGAAGACACAAAACACCATCAGCCGCTCCGATTATTATGTGCTCGGCTATTCTTCCTATCATGAGAAAAAATATGAAAAAGCCATAGGGTATTTTAACAGAGTGAATACCGACAGCTCCGATCTGATGACGCAGTCAACATGGTATCATCTGGCCGACTGCTACCTGCGGACCGACCAGAAACAATTTGCACTCAACAGCTTTCATTCGGCCAGCACCTTTGATTTTGATAAGGAAATGCAGGAGAATGCCATGTTCAACTATGCGAAGCTGATGTACGAAACAGCCTTTAATCCTTACAATCAGGCTGTGATTACCTTTCAGGAATACATTGCCAAATATCCGCAATCGGCCCACCTCGACGAAGCCTATGAATACCTTTCCGATCTGTACATCTCTACCAAAAATTATAAAGACGCACTGGCATCGCTGGAAAGTATTAAGAAACGTGACCCCAAGCTGAATGCGGCTTACCAGAAGGTGGCGTATTTCTGCGGACTTGAATTGTTTAATAATTCGAAGTACGACACCGCCATCATGCATTTTGATAAATCTCTTAAGGTTGCTTCAGACCAGTCCATCTCGGCTTTGTGCACCTACTGGAGAGGCGAAGCCTATTACCGTCTGGAAGATTACGACAATGCGCTGAAAGATTATCTTGAATTTCAGAAAATGCCCGGAGCATTCAGCCAGCCCGAGTTCATCATGTCGAACTACAACATCGGCTATTGCCAGTTCAAAAATAAAAACTACAAAGATGCCGTTGGCTCCTTCCGGAAATATATCAGCGACACTAAGAAGGATAACCACGAGGTGCTGAATGATGCCTATCTGCGTGCAGCCGACTGCTATTTTATGGGCAAGGATTTTACCAACGCCATCGACTTTTATGACAAAGCACTCATCCTGAAATTGCGCGACACCGATTACGCCTTATTCCAGAAATCGCTGGCACAGGGAGCTCTCGGAAGGTTCGAAGGAAAAGCCGCCACACTTGCCGAGCTTACCACCAATTATAAAAGCTCTGCCTATTACGACGATGCCATTTTTGAGCTTGCCAATACCTATCAGCACATGGGAAACAGCGCGCAGGCTATTCTGAATTTCGACCTGGTGATAAGCGAATTTCCGAATTCAAGCTATGTAAGCCGTGCCCTTCTTAAAGAAGGACTCATTTATTATAATGAAGGCAAAGATGATCTTTCGCTGCAGAAACTGAAGAAAGTTGTAACCGATTTTCCGGGTACCAACGACAGTAAAGAAGCTCTGGTTACCATTCGCAATGTGTATGTTGACATGGATAAGGTGGAAGAATTCTTTCTGTATGTCAAGGAACTTCCGTTTGCCAATGTGTCTGATGCAGCCCAGGATTCTATCACCTACATTGCTGTTGAGAACCGTTATATGAACAACGACTGCGAGAATTCCATCAAAGGATTCAATAATTATATCGGAAAATTTCAGAACGGTATTTTCCTTACCGATGCTCATTTTTATCTGGCCGACTGCCAGTACCGCGGCGGAAATATCACCGACGCTCTGGCAAACTACAAATTCGTAAACGCCAAGCCGAAATGCAAGTACACCGAAACCTCGGTACTGAATTCGTCGGAGATATGCTACACCCAAAAGAATTATGCGGAAGCACTCGAACTGTATTCCCGCCTGAACGATATTGCCGAATATAAAAGCAATACACTGATTGCCCTTACCGGGATGATGCGCTGCAACTACAATCTTCAGAAATATACCGATGCCATTGCAGGTGCCCGTTTGTTACTCGCCGGTGATAAGCTTTCGGAAGAGCTGATTGCCGAAGCACACATCACCATTGCGCGTTCGGCTTTATTGATTGACAGCATCGCGCTGGCACAAACCGAATTTGGTATTGTTGCCAAAACATCCAAAAGCGAAATGGGTGCCGAATCAAAATACAATCTTGCCGCCATACAGTATAAACTGGGGATGTATTCAGAGTCGGAAAAAGCCTGCTTTGATTTAATCAATCAGGTGCCGTCGTACGATTACTGGGTAGCCAAAAGCTTTATTCTGCTTGCCGATAACTATCTGGCCGTTGGCAACAACAAACAGGCAAAAAGCACTCTGCAGAGCATCATTGAGAATTACGAAGGCGCCGACCTGATATTAATAGCGCAGGAGAAACTGAACAGTATTATTGAAAAGGAAAAGCTCGATGAGCAGAAGAAAGCTGAAGACCTTATTAAAAGCCAGCAGCAGGAAGAAATTAAACCCGAAAATTTTGACCAAAAGTAGGAGGGAACAATCATGAGAAAGAATCTGAAGAATATGAAATATTTACCGGCAGTTATTTTTGTGGCATCCATGCTTGCAGCGGTTACAGCTGTTACAGCCCAAAGCCCTCAGGACAATGGTTATAATGCAAAAATGGATCTGATAGCACCCTATCAGCCTACTATTTCCGATGCATTTAAAATCAATGTAAATCCGGTTATCAAAGATACGGTGATGACCATGCCCAAAGTCACGTACAGCGTGCTGCCGCGGCAGATGAAAACATCATTTACGCCCGACCCGATTAAACCTGCTAAAGTAGGGGAACCGACGCTTACCAAATTATACCGCTTTCTGGCGAAGGGCGGCTTCGGTACGTATACGACGCCTTACGGCGAATTCTTTGCCAACAATACCTATTCGAAATCGTTTTCCATGGGAGCGCATTACAAACACCTGAGCTCAAGTGGTAAATTGAAAGGCTATGGCTATCAGGGTTACAGCGATAATGTGCTGGACTTCTACGGCCGTAAATTTCTGCCATCGCATACGCTGTCGGGTGGCATTGGCTATCAGCGCAACGTGGTACATTATTATGGTTACAAACCCGCTGATTTCATTTCCACACTTTCCAAGAACGATATCAAACAGCGCTATCAGGCAGTTATTGCCAATTTCAGACTGACAAGCCTTTACCCGCCCGATTCGGTGAAGTTCAACCACGACATCGGCATGAATTATTATTATTATAACGACCGCTATGGTGCATCGGAAAATAATTTCAGGATAAAAGGCAATGTGAATAAGGAACTCGGATTGTTCAAGATTACCAAATCGCAGGTTCTGGGCGTTGATGCCGACATTGACTATTATTTTAATCAGGATTCTCTTACCAACGGTAACAGCGGTCTCATTATGCTGCAGCCATACATACGCACAACCTTCAAAGGCGTTATGCTGCATGCCGGTTTGAATTTATCTGTGGAAGCGGCTTCAACCTCTAAGATGCATCTGTATCCCATTGTGGATGCGCAGTTCAACGTTGTGAAGAATATCCTGGTGGTATTTGCCGGTATCAAAGGCGATATGCAGAAGAACAGTTTCCGTTCGCTCAGCACCGAAAATCCCTTTGTTATCTCAACAGTACCCGTTGGCTTTTCGAATAATAAATTTGATGTGTTCGGCGGTATCAAGAGCAGCATCAGCCGTACCATGAACTTCAACGCCGTGGCGTCTTACAGCCGCGTGAAGGACATGCCCTTCTTCATAAACGATACGAACAACATCTATAAAAATATGTTCACCGTAATTACCGACGATGTTTCACTCATCAACATCCGCGGTGAATTTGCTTACCAGAAAGACGATAAATACAAACTGCTTCTGGGTGGGAATTTCTATAATTATACCATGGACAAAGAGCTGAAGCCCTGGCATAAACCTGTTTTTGATGCTTATCTGACCTTCATGTATAATATTGGCGATAAATTTATTATCAATGCCGATATTACAGGACGTTCGGATGTATGGGCAAAGAACTACACAGCGGTATCGGTGGTTCCCAAAAAACTCAACGGTTATGCCGATGTAAGCCTGGGAATAGAATACCGCTACACCAAAATATTGTCTGCATTTCTCAATTTAAATAATCTGCTTACCACCAAATACCAGGAGTGGAACAACTATCCCACGCAGGGATTCAACCTGCTTGGCGGCGTGACGTATGCTTTTTAATTAGTCGTAAGTCGAGAGTCGTGAGTCGAAAAATAAAGGCTACGGCTAAAGGGTGAAAGCTAAAAGCTTTTTACCTATTACTTATTACCTATTACCTATTATTCAATCGCCAATTTTAAGGTTTTATATTGATCAGAATATCCAATTTGTATATCAAAGTATCCTCATTGGTATTTCCGATATACTAATTTGTATCTCCGGATATGTTCACTGGTATCTCGGGATATGTTCACAGGTATTTTTCCTAATTAAAAATTAATAATTGCCCTTATCCCTGAATCCTCCCGAAGAATGGTGACTTCTGTTTTTCAACTCTTGACTCTTAATCTGCCTCTTGAGTTTCGACAAGCTCAACGACCGAGGCATTTTGTCTTTCAACTTTATGAACTTTATAAACTTTCGACTCTTGACTCCTGTCTTTTATCTTTTGTCTATAGTCTTAAGTCTGACTTTATTAAACAGCGCTATCAGATAACCATACGTGATAAAGGCTCCCGGAGGAAGAATGAAGATGAGAGCTGTGCGGGTGCCGTCGGCAACAAAGCTGTGTCCGAACAGGGAACCGCTGCCAAGCACTTCACGCAGGCAACCCATGATGAGCAGTGCGATGGTGAATCCAATACCCATGCCTATCGCATCCAGTACCGATGAAAATACGCTGTGGCTTTTGGCAAAACCTTCGGCACGACCGAGAATGATGCAGTTCACCACAATCAGCGGAATGAATACGCCCAGTGCCTTATGAAGGTCGGGTGTGTAAGCCTGCATAATCAGGTCGGTGATAGTAACAAAAGTGGCGATGATTAATATAAATGCAGGAATGCGTACCTTATCGGGAATAAGATTCTTGAGCAATGAAATCAGGAAGTTTGAACACAGCAATACAAAGGCGGTGGCTGCACCCATAGCCAGACCGTTCATGGCAGTGGTGGTGACGGCAAGGGTAGGACAGGCGCCCAGTACCAGCACCAGTGCAGGGTTCTCTTTGAGTATTCCGTTGGTGAAGAATTTGAATTTTGTCATTTCAGCCCTCCTTTCTTTAGCGCTTTCCAGGCATTGTCTATAGCTTTGCAGAAGGCTGCCGAGCTGATGGTAGAAGCCGTGATGGCATCAATTTCTCCGCCTTCGTCAGAGACCTTGATGTTGTTTTTGTCCGGATTCAATCCGTAGAATTGTTCCAGGAAGTCGTCTTCCGATATTCTCGAGCCACGCCCGTTGGTTTCTGTGTGCTTCAGTACATTTATTTTATAAATACTGCCATCGGCCTTGAACCCAACCAGCAGCCAGATGTTTCCGTTATAACCTTCGGAAAATGTTTTTACCGCATATCCGCAGGGAACCGGGCCTTTCATCCCGACAAATATCTGCAGACCATTACTGCTGATGGGCCCCTCAAGCGGATTATTATCAAACTCCGGCATCGCTTCTTTCAGGATATTTATATCTTTTATGCAGCAACTGTCTTTTGTTTCCGGAAAAACCTGAGGTCCGCTGCTACCGTCTTTGATGCTCTTGGCGCGGTTCAGGGCATCGCACAGCGCGCGTGAGCTTATCGTTGCTCCGGTAAGTGCGTCAATGCTGCCGCCATCTTTTTTCACGCTGAATTTATTTCCCGGAAGGCTGTCGAAACTGATATTCATGAACTGTTCGAGGAAGGTTTTTTCAACGATGCGGCTGCCCAGTCCGGGTGTTTCTTTGTTGTCGATAACAATGATGGCCGTAATGCTGTCGCCGGCGTTGAATGCGGTAAGTAAACTCACCTTGCCTCCGTATCCGCGGGTGGTATAGGTTTCGACCATGGTACCTGCCACTGCCGAATCTTTCCACACCGTATATACGGCTACGGTATCCTTGCCGTCGTCGGGTTTGAGGCGCATGGTCTGCAGTGAGTCATAATCTCCGAAAACGGATTTGATGGCATTCTCAATCTTTTTTTGCTGTGCCTGTTCAATGGGCTTTTTGGTCTTCACATATACAAGGCCGAGCAGGAACGCCAGTACTGCCGATATCAGCGTAAGCGACAGCACCATATTCAGAAAGGTGGATTTTAGTTTAGCCATGGTTCACAACCTCCCCGAATCGTTTTGGTGTAAATGCTTTATTTATCAGCGGCACAACGGCATTCATCATCAGAATAGCAAATGACACTCCTTCGGGATAGGAACCCCAGACACGGATAACCACCGTGATAATTCCGCAGCCCAGTCCGAAGAGTAGTTTGCCTTTGGCATTCATAGGCGACGACGAAGGGTCGGTGGCCATGAAGAAGGCGCCGAGAATCAAACCTCCTGCCAGCAGATGAAACAGCGGATCGGCATTGGCTGCCGGATTGTTCCACCACAGTATTCCCGTAAAGGCAGCCACGGTAATCAGAAATGCGAAGGGAATATGCCAGGAGATAACTTTACGTATCAGAAGATACGCTGCGCCGAGTAGTAACGCAACAGCAGAAACTTCGCCGAGAGAGCCGCCTATATGGCCTATTGCCATTTCGGTGTAGGTCGGCATTTTTTCCATCAGCTGGGTAACCGGGGCGCTGCCTTCTTTTAATATACCCAGTGCGGTAGGACCGGTGATGGCATCAGCAAGGGGCACATGATGGAAGGGCATGGGCCAGCGTGTCATTTCTACAGGGAATGAAATAAGTAGAAAGATGCGTCCAGCTATGGCAGGATTGAAAGGGTTTTTGCCGAGTCCGCCAAAGGTCATTTTGGCGATGCCGATAGCGACAAACGCACCGACTATCATCATCCAGTAGGGCAGGTTAGACGGCACATTGAATGCCAGTAACAGTCCGGTGATGACGGCCGAACCGTCGGTGATGGTGAGCGGTCCGCGGAGGAATATTTTCTGAATCAGAAATTCAAACAGGACACAGGCGGCAACTGAGATGAGCGACAGATACAGCACGTTCAGTCCGAAGTACCAGTACGCGACACCGAGTGCCGGCAGCAGTGCAAATACAACATCCCACATAATCCGCCTGGTGGACTGTGGTGTTGCTATGTGAGGTGAACCCGATAACCGGAGGATATTCATGATTTCTTCCTGTTTAATTGCATAACTTGTTTTTTACCTTCCCGAAGTGCTTCCAGCAGCTGCCGTCCTGAACCGCAGGCATACTGGCAGCATCCGCATTCCATACAATCAACGATGTGGTGCTTGCCTGCCATTTCAATAAGTTCGTTACGGACCATGGCTTCCAGCATATATGGCCGTAGGTTTACCGGGCACACCTGCACACAATGTCCGCAGCGCATACAGTTGATGGTACGAATCTGTTTCGCTTCTTTTTCTGTTAACAGCACAATGCCGTTGGTTTCTTTACCTATCGGGATTTCTGTCTTTCCGAGTGCTCTGCCCATCATCGGGCCGCCGACCAGTATTTTTGCCGTATCTTCGGGCAAGCCGCCTGCATAGCGGATTATCTCAGATACAAGTGTGCCGCAGCGTACAAGAAGATTCTTATGTGCCGCGACTTTTTTCCCGGCAACGGTAACATAACGTTCAAACAAGGGTTTGTTTTTCTGAACAGCTTCGTAAACAGCAAAGGCAGTTCCTGTATTATGCACCACCACGCCTACATGCGCGGGCAGTTTCCCAGCCGGTACTTCGCGACGCACCAATGCCTGTATGAGCTGCTTCTCGCCACCCTGCGGATAACGTGTTTTCAGTGGCTGTACCGAAATACCTTCATATTCAGCGGCAAGCTCTGCCAGGTTTTTCAGTGCATCCTTCTTGTTGACTTCGATGCCGATGATAGCACGGGAAACACCGAGCGCTTTCATCAGTATTTTTGTGCCGACCAGAATTTCCGGACCACGCTCAAGCATCAGCCTGTGGTCGGAGGTGAGATAGGGTTCGCATTCCGCACCGTTGATGATGAGTGTTTCAACCTTGCAGTCATCGGGTACCATCAGCTTAACATGCGTTGGGAATGAGGCGCCGCCCATTCCGTTGATTCCGCAGTCGCGTATCCTTTCAATGATTTGCTGTGGCGAAGATTTTATTTCTTTGAGTAAATCATCTGAACGGTCAATGGTTTCAAGCCAGTTATCGTCTTCGCGTTTTATTACGATAGTCGGACAGGTACCGCGCAGATTGTCTGTCATAATTTCTATTCCGGCAACTTCACCGGAAACGGAAGTGTGCATATTGGTTGAAACGAGTCCGTCGGCTTTCGCGATAAGCTGACCTGCCTTTACCTTATCTCCTGCCTGAACTATGGGAAGTGGTGGTTTGCCGCTTATGGCAAACAGCGGAAAATATAACACTTCGGCAAGCGGCATGCCCTCAACAGGCATTTTTCGCGCGTATTTCATTTCGGTAAGGTGAATGCCGCCCCGCTTAAAGGTTTTTATCCTGCTCATGAAATAATGTTTTTACTTTTTTCTTGCTGCTCTGAATTTCTCAATCTGTTGTTTGCGTTCACCGGCAGTAGGTGTTTTCGCAAGCGCCTTATCATTCAGCAAGGCTGCGAGTAAACCGGCCACCCGCTTTCCTCCCGACAGGCAAAATAACTGTTCTTCTGTTGTATGCCGCTTATCGATTGCCAGTGCAAACTGTCTGCACGACGGATAGCCGCATAATCCGCAGTTGCTGCTCGGAAGCAAAGCTAATATTTCTTCAATATGGCTTTCGTCACCGGCATGGATGAACTTGCTTACGCCCCAGATCAGAAGTGCACAACATAGTGCAATTCCTCCCATAACCCCGACTGATACAAGTATGATTGATTCCATTCCTAACCTTGGTTCGTACGTACGACAAAAATAATGTATTGTTTAGAATATAACACGCCCGATACATAGTTATTGTATATTAAATTTTAGAGGTTCCCCGCTGAGCTCGGAATGAGGAATCTCCAAAAAATTCCCCGCTGCTCAATGAGGAACGAGGAATTTCCTTGTGTTGATTCTGACCTGTTTATCAGTAAATCATCAGCTTAGTGCTGACTACATTGTTGCCGTTGTCGGCTTTCAGAATGTACATGCCCGAATGTAACGACGACACATCAATAGTATTCTGTGATGATGAAAGAAAGGTGTTGCCGCTTCTGAATACTTCCTTGCCCGCGAGGTCATAAATTGCTACGGAATATATTCCTTGCTGTGCAAAGGAAATATTGATAGTCTCGTTAGCCGGATTGGGAAAAATGCTGATTGCATTTTGGGAATTGCTTTCTATTGAATTGGGATCGGAGGTGCGCCAGATGCTGCTTCCCATAGTGCCAAGAAAATAGGTGTTCCAGTTATGCTGAAACGAATAACCGAAGAGTCCCGAATAATTGGGCGAAGCGCTGAAGGGTAAAAAGCTGTGACAATAATCGTTGCTGCGGAACACTCCGGCAGTTGTAACAATATACCACCATCCGTCATAGAATTTGAAATCGGTAGGAATTACCGGTCCGCTCATTGAATTGGGCAGTCCTGTGGGCATAATCTTTACCCACGAGGTGTCAATATTATTAAATGTATAAAACACAATCTGCCATCCTGCGGAGATATCAATGCCGGTGAGAATGGCTCTGTTTGCATTTCCACCGTGTGCCATCAAAGGTTCAGCATTGCGGCCGCCCCAGTTCTCGAATTTCACCATGTATTCTTCGTTGGGTCCGATGCCAGCGCTTATATCAAGCCATGACATACAGCGGTCGGTGGAGAGGAATATTTTTTTATTTCCCATCGTACTCGTACCAAACAGAAAAATACTGTCGTTGATATCTTTCGCAGAAAAGCCGTGCCATCTCACAATCCCCTGAGGAAGTGAATCGGTGATTCTGGTCCATGAAGCAGCAGGAACGGTGTCGGCATTGAACATATAATAATCTCCGGATTCGTTTCCTAAACTGTCTTTGCTTTTTACTGCCAGAAATTCCATAGTGGGTCCTCTTCCGGCCGGGTAGCATTCGTCCATTTTGGGTGCGTTGAGGTCAACAACCCATGTATTGCCTCCATTGGTGGAGCTGTAAAAATTCACGGTATCTTTGGTGATGTCATTCTGATGAATGGCGTATGCCACATCGTTATCGAGCGCAAAGGTGAATTGTGTGAAATAGAATCCCAGAAAATTGCCCAGTCCGGTGTTACTGTAATTCCATGTATTCCCGTTATCAATAGACTGCACCACGCCGTATGCGGGTGAACTCACCAGCAAGGTGCCTCCGGCTTCCGCCAGATAGGTAGCGTCGAGGTCGTAAAGTCCGTTGGTTCTGCGCGTCCATGTGTCGCCGTTATTGCCGGAATAAAACATCCTGCCAAAGGTGTGATGCGTAATATATTCCGAGAATGCTCCCGAGCCGGCTACACGTGCAATTTTATCAAATAGTGGAAGCTCGCCGGTGAGTGCATTGTTGAGCAATGTCCATGTAACGGTGTCAACCGAACGGTACAGCTGTAATCCGTAAATACTGTAAACTCCTGCAAACAGATAGTTGTCGTCGGCTACGAATGAAACCACCGATGATGGTGTAACAGGTGCCATCAGTGTATCCCAGAGCTGAGTTGTATTATGATACTCATATATTATGCCCGGAGCTTCATCAAGATAATATAATGTACCGGTATTGTATCTGCATTGCAGATTTCCTTCGGTAAAATGTTTATATGAAAGTCCGGTGAGCGGATGTGAAACTATGTTGATACCGTTGGTGGTGTACCATAATGAATCGCGGTGGAAATTATCCGTAATATAGAGCCGGGTTGCCGAAATGCTGTGCAGCTTCAGGTCCATCTGATTGTCGTAACCGATGGAATCGGCGCCCAGCGTCCATGAATTTCCGTTTGTTGAATAGTAGATTTTATAAACTCCGTCAACGGTTCCGAGAACAAACACCTTTCCTGAAATATAGCCGATGTCGTGTCCGTGAACATTGGGTCCGGTAGGCAATCCGGTCATGGGAGTGAGCACCCAGCTGTTTCCGTTGAGTCTGAAAAAGCCTTCGCTGCTTCCGGTATACAGCGTGTCGCCCAGCTTCACTATTTGTGACCATGGCAGGTAAGCAAGTCCGTTGTTCACGGTACTCCAGTTCTGACCTTTATCGCTCGTTTTGAAAACGCCTCCGTTTGATCCGGCATACAAAGTGCCGTTCAGATTAATCATATTTCCTACCGCCGCATTTTGCAGTGGAGCGCCGCTAAGCTGTGTCCATTGTGCAAAAAGACCTGTAACAGAAATAATACAAAGCAGGAAAGCAAGTGCTGTTTTTTTCATTGTGGAAGATTTTATTCTGGAACAATACTGTAAAGGTAAAAAAATCTGATTATTCTTATTTGTCTTTCTTTGCGGCGCATGCCCAAATCTCAGCCTTTATAATCATCATCCGTGCGCCGCCGGTTTGGTTATTATCTTTGTTTCCGGAAATATTTTATCCCTGACGGGATAGACATCCTCAACTGTTTCTACAGAGCTTTGATTCCTTCGGAATTGGTAATTCTTAGATTCTTTTCAATTATCACTGCATACAAACTTTTGGTTTTTACCCCCCTTTTAGAGCCTGTCCCTTACCGCAGTTCGGGAGGGGCAGGGGGGGCTGTCTTTTTCTCTCAACTCACGACTCATGACTCACGACTTTTGACTTTTAACTGAAATTTCTCTTTGCTTTTTTTTCTCAACAAGAACAGCAACACATAATACGGAACAAGTGAACACAAAGCCGAAATACCTGCTGCCGGCTCGTTTTTGGTGATGGTGAAAACACTGATAAGCACAATCATCAATACTGCAAACGGTACAATGTATGCGTACAGAACGGCTTTGAGTCCCACCGACGTTTTCAGGCAGACCGTAATTTCATCACCCACTTTATAAGAGTGTGCATTTTCGATGTCAATTGTAATGAGTTCTTCTTTGGATTCGGGTATAGGACATTTTCCTTTAACCGTGCAGGCGCTGCAAGCAGACTGTTTCTCTATTCTGATAAAGAGTTTTCCCGCTTCAATCTTTTCGATGCTTCCTTTATGCTCGATTTCCTCTGATGGCTGCATATCGGTTAAGGTGTGGATAAACTTACGGGAAGTACTTTGCCATTGAAGATTTTGTTGGCGTTCAATGCAAAATTACTGATAAAGGTTCCCATTTCTGCAGCGGTCAATGGCGCTTTTAATCCCGGGAATGCCTTTGCGAGCATTTCGGTCTGTACCGAACCGAGTGCAAGGCAGTTCACGCTGATGCCTTTGGGTTTAAACTCTTCGGCCATACTTTCGCTGAGGCAGGCAATGGCTGCTTTACTTGCGCTGTAGGCACTCAGACCGTTAAACTTTTTGCTGCCCTGATAACCGCCCATGCTGCCGATATTTACAATGTGCGAACCTTTTTGAATCATGGGCAACAGTGCCTGTGTCAGGAAAAACGGCACACGGATATTGGTATTGAACATGCCGTCAAAATCATCTTCCGACATTACCTCAAAAGGTTTTGAAACCAGTGCGCCGGCATTGTTGATTACAATATCAATGGTATTAAAATGCTGTTTGATTTGCGGAATCAGCTGAAGCGAAATGTTGTCATGTGTGAGGTCGTATGCAATGGGAATGACTCCGGATTCGGAACCGGATATTAATTTCAGCGAATCGATGTTTCTGGAAATGGCAACAATGGTGTGCCCTTTCATTGCGCTGAATGCCTTCACTATTTCAAAACCAATTCCTTTTCCTGCACCTGTTACAATTATATTCATACGGTTTCTGTATTAATAAAAAAGCCTGCGCAATGTGCGCAGGCCTTCAAGTGTTAAACGTCTATTCTGGCGTATTTGGCATTACGCTCTATAAATTCTCTTCTCGGCGGAACTTCATCGCCCATCAGCATAGAGAAGATGCGGTCGGCTTCAGTACCGTTATCAATGGTAACCTGGCGCAGTGTTCTGAATTCCGGATTCATGGTTGTGAGCCATAACTGTTCCGAGTTCATTTCACCAAGACCTTTGTACCGCTGAATATGAATACCGGTTTCTTTGCCGTCTTTGGCATATTCTTTCACAATTGCGAGGCGTTCTTCTTCGGTCCAGCAATATTTCTCGTCTTTTCCTTTTTTGATGAGATAGAGCGGGGGAGTCGCAACATAAATATAACCCCTTTCAATCAGCTCTTTCATGTAGCGGAAGAAGAATGTAAGTATCAGTGTGGCGATATGACTACCGTCCACGTCAGCATCGGTCATGATGATGATTTTGTGATAGCGCAGCTTGTCAAGGTTCAGTTCTTTGCTGTCTTCGGTTGTTCCAATGCTCACGCCCAGTGCGGTGAACATATTTTTTATTTCTTCGTTCTCGTAGATTTTATGCATCATGGCTTTCTCCACGTTCAGGATTTTCCCCCTGAGCGGCAGTATTGCCTGGAATTTACGGTCGCGGCCCTGTTTTGCCGTACCACCTGCAGAATCTCCCTCAACGAGGTATATCTCGCAAAGTGCCGGGTCTTTTTCGCTGCAATCGGCGAGTTTACCGGGCAGATTGGAGCCTGAAAGCACATTCTTTCTCTGAACCAGTTCGCGTGCCTTACGTGCAGCGTGCCGTGCCGTAGCGGCAAGTATTACTTTGTTGACAATGATGCGGGCTTCTTTCGGATGCTCGTCAAGATAATAATTCAGCAACTGGCTCACGATGGTATCAACAGCGCCCATCACGTCGGAGTTGCCCAGTTTCGTTTTGGTCTGTCCTTCAAACTGAGGTTCCATCACCTTCACGGAAATGATAGCGGTAAGTCCTTCACGGAAGTCATCACCGTTGATGTCGAACTTCAGCTTTGCCAGCATGCCTGATTTTTCGGCATAGGTTTTCAGGGTGCGGGTGAGCGCGCGACGGAAGCCGGCAAGGTGGGTTCCACCTTCGTGGGTGTTAATGTTGTTAACGTATGAATGGATGTTCTCGGCAAACGATGAGTTATACTGCATCGCTATTTCGATAGGAATATCATTTTTCTCGCCTTCAATACAGATAGGATCCGGCATCAGTTTTTCACGGTTCGCATCCAGGTACTCGATAAAATCTTTCAGGCCGTGGTCTGAGTAGAATTTCTCAAATACAAATTCTCCGTCTTCGGTTTTTTCACGACGGTCGGTAAGGCTCAGCTTCACTCTTTTATTCAGGAAGGCAAGCTCACGCAGACGTGAAGAAAGAATTTCGAAATTATATTCCGACACGGTAAATATTGAAGCGTCGGGCAGAAAACGCACCGTTGTTCCATGGTCATCGGTATCACCGATTTCGCGAACCGGATACAGCGGAGCTCCGCATGAGTATTCCTGTTCCCATCTTTTGCCATCGCGGCAAACGGTAACTTTGAGCATGGATGAGAGTGCATTTACGCAGGAAACACCCACGCCGTGCAATCCACCGGAAACTTTGTAGGAATCTTTATCGAATTTGCCGCCTGCGTGCAACACCGTCATTACTACTTCCAGAGCCGAACGCTGTTCTTTTTCATGGATTCCCGTTGGGATACCGCGACCGTCGTCGATAACCGTTACCGAATTATCTTCATTGATGATTACATCGATATTACTGCAAAATCCTGCCAATGCCTCATCAATAGAGTTATCAACAACCTCATATACAAGATGATGAAATCCTCTTGAACTGATATCGCCAATATACATGGCCGGTCTTTTCCTTACCGCTTCAAGTCCTTCAAGTACCTTAATTGAATCAGCACCATAGTCGTTCGGGTAGTCATTGCCATTCGTTGTTACTTCCGTATCAACATTTTTTTCATCTTTATCGCTCATTATCAATCAATTATGTAAATTTTATTAAAGCTCAACAAAGTTAGAAAAAATACACTTACATCCTAATTTTTCCTTGTAAAAAATGACCATATTTTATTAACAATTTAAATTACGGTTAATTGTTAGTAAAACAAATAGTTATGCTGTAATTAATCGGGTAATTTACAAGCTTTTGAATGGAAATGCTGAAACGGCTGTTCCGCCGATGCTTTTTAATGTGTGTGCTTAGCCTGATGCTGCTTTACGAGTTCTAATAACTCGTTGTCATTCAGATAAAAACGTGATTTAAACCGTTTATATGATTCCGATACGTTTGGATCGGTGGAAAGAGAGTGTGCGTATTCATATAATTGCCAGCCCAGTTCATGGGATATGGCAGTCATGTCGGTATGGGCTTCCACATTTCTTCTGAAATCAAGAAAGAAATAGCCCAGGCCAAACAGAAACAGCCCTGTACTTCTTTTGGATGTATAATATAAGATATGTCCCAGCTCATGGCCCAAAACCCCGACCTGCTGGTTGAAATTCAAATTATCAAAGCGTATGCCCTTGAAATTCTTACGATTGTTTATATTAATGAAATAGCTGCGGTCTTGTTTGCGGTAACGCATAAATTCGGCATGCGGCACCGCCGACATGGTCGTAATTATAGGATGTCTGCGGAAGGTCACCGAAACATTTTTGAGTTCCGGATAGAAGGTGAGAGCTGCCAGACCGGCAAGCTCCGAGCCGGGTTCAAAGGTTTTATTTATTCCGTAAACAGCCATCAGTGAGTCGTGATGCGCGAGATAATAATTCCTGTCCAGGCGATGATAAGCCACGCTGTCCTGCCCATGGGCAGCCAGAAAATAAAGAATGACGAATATCGGCAGAACACAATTTTTCATGTTCCAATAGCTGTTTTAGTTATTCCTGTCCCAGCTTCTGCGTTCACCCAGAATCTTATAATTTTTCTCGGTAATTGCCTTTACGGGGATGCTACGGTTAACGTACATCGAGCGTTTTTTATAATTCTCCATCCCAACGGTGGTATGAAAAACAATCCCTGAAACCAACAGCAATACCATCAATATTCTGAACCATTTCCGTACAAACAGATTCTGCCAGCAGTAAAATGAATAAATCATCACCAGCGGAAACATCAGATAGAAGGTATGTGATGAAGGTCCTTTTACTGAAAAAACAAAACTTGCCCAGGTAAGAACAAACGCAGCAATCAGCAGGATTTTTACCTGTTTAAAATGGGGTGATGGATTCTTAAGAAAGAATGAAATGCCGAGCCACAGCGCCTGGGCAAATCCAATTATTCCGGCGAAAATAATAAACGGTGAAGCCCACCAATAATCCCTGATAAAAGCGAATCGTGCTGCCGTGTTTGAGCCCAGAAAGCGGCTTGCTTCAAAACTGCCAAACGACAGCAGCCGCGACAGCAGCGTGAAACCCTGTTTCAGGTTGTCGGGATTGAACACGATATTATGCATGCTTCCACCGCTGCCGCCATTCAGTCCGTACTTCATAAAGGTCGGGATCAGCGTGACACCTGCAAGCAAAAAACCGCCTGCCATCAGGGCGCAATATATTAGCGTGCGCTTCCACCCGTCGCGCATTCCAACAATCAGAGCCGTCAGCGCAAAGGGCAGCAGCAATACCCACGACATGTGGAACTGTGCAATCCAGATCATACTGAATCCCATCAGCAGATACGCTTTGGTTTTGCTGAGCATACCTGAGGAGAGAACAGGAACGGCTTCAAAAAAGGAAATAAAGAAGATGATAGCCGCCGGAAGAACGTAGGACGGATTCAGAACGTGGGTTCCCAGATTCATCACCCAGGGACAGGTAAGCACCCATATCCATGTGAACCACCACGGTATCCCGGTGAACCGGCGATTCAGCCAGTACGCGAAAAGGCAAAGCGCCGAAAAAGTGAGCAGGTTAAGCAATAAGTAAGGCGCTTCGGGAATCGGTAACACATAAAAGGGAAGTCCCACCAGCAGTCCCTGCAAGGCACCCGGTATCTGAGAGCCTGTATAAACAATGTCCGGTCCGAAGAAGGGGAATGCTCCGGTAGAAAAGAATTTCAGACCTATCAGGTATATCTGCATCTCATCTTCAAACCAGAATTCTGAACAGAGTCCGAAGCCCAGCCTGAAACCAAAAAGCAGCAGCAGGATTGCAGGCAGTATGTATTTTTTATGAAGTGTCAACAGGTTTATATTAATTTTACGGTTCCAAAATTAGTATTATTTAGCTATGAGCAAAGGCAGTCTTAAAGACTATATCGTTTTTATTGTACGAATTTTTATTTTCTGGATGTTGATTTTTGCACTGCAACGCTCGGTGTTTTTGCTGTTTAACCTTGAATCTTTGAAAGACATTCCTGCAGGCCTCATCGCTTCGTCATACTGGTATGCGCTGGGAATGGATATCTCTACCGCCTGTTACATTCTGGTGCTGCCCGTGCTGCTTTATTCGATGGCACTCTTGCTGAAGCGCTTCGGCGTCATTCATAAAATTGTGAATGTCTACCTGATAGCTGTATTGATTCTGTGCCTCGCCATCAGCTTTTCAGATATCTCAATCTATGCTAACTGGGGTTCAAAGCTGAATGCAAAAGCATTTGCACTTGGTACCGTTGGTGCCGAAACGGCCAGTCTGATTTTCTCAATTCAAAATTTGTGGTATTTCATCCTGTTTTTTATTTTTTCCGGGATATTAATATGGATTTTTTTGCGGTTTATCCGTTTCAGAAAAGCCCTGATGCTGCGCCCATACGTGACCGCTCTGGTGTTTGTGATTTTGTCGGGACTATTGTTTACCGGCATTCGGGGCGGGTTTCAGAAATATCCTTTAAGCAAGTCGTGGGTATATTTTTCGAAATATCCGGTACTGAATAATGCCGCGCTCAATGGTTTCTGGAATGTTGTTGAAATTATTGCAAAGCCGCAGGTAACCGTGAACCCGTACAATTATTTTGATGATGCGACTGCAACGGCGCTTGTTGAAGGTCTGTATAAAACCGAGAAGGATACCACCAACCATATTCTCACCACAAGCAGGCCGAATATTATTCTGGTGATGATGGAAAGTATGAGCGCCGATAATTTTGATGTTTTGGGTGGCGAAAAGGGCATTGCTCCTTGCTTTGATTCCCTGTGCAAACAAGGCATTCTGTTTACCGATTTTTATGCAAGCGGTTTCCGCACCGACCAGGGACTGGTTGCTATGATCAGCGGCTTCCCGGCACAACCGGCATCTGCGGTAATCAAAAACTTCGGTAAGTTCGATAAAATGCCGAATCTTGTGCGCACACTGAGTGATACGGGTTATTATACTTCTTATTACTGTGGCGGAAATTACAAATTTGCAAATACCGACACCTATCTTATTTCCGCAGGAATTGATAAATTGTCGGGTGAGCATGAGGTTCCTTACACCCGCCGCACGCAGTGGGGTGCCTACGACGAAGATGTATACAGTTATGTGATTGCCGATGCCATGAAGCTTCGCCAGCCGTTTTTCTCCATCATTGCAACCATTACCAACCACGAAGCGTTTGATGCCGATGTTGAGCAGGTGTTTAAAGGCGGCAGTATTATCGATAATTATAAAAATACAGCTCATTATGCCGATAAAACGGTATTTGATTTTATACAAAAAGCCCGTTCGCAGCCATGGTTCAGCAACACCATATTTATCATTACCGCCGATCATGCCCATCGTTACCCTATGAATCGAGCTTATAACGAGCCGCTACGCCATCATATTCCGTTCCTGCTTTTTGGCGATGTTATAAAACCCGAATTTAGAGGAATGCACATAAAAAATACCGGTTCTCAGGTTGACTTTCCGGCCACCATGCTTGCACAATTAAACATTTCTGCCGAAAAGCGCCGGCAGTATCAATGGAGTAAAAATCTATTCAATAAATATTCCAATGGCTTTGCTTTTTATGCTTTTGACAATGGCTTTGGTTTCGTCACACCTGCCGCAGAGGTGGTATACGACCATAATCTGGGACAGGTAGTGATGGACGTTAAACGCGATTCAAGTGCAAGTGGCAGCGACATACTTCGCGAGGGCAAAGCATATCTTCAAAAGATGTTCGGTGCCTTTATTAAACTTTAATCGCCATGCTCTTTTGACGATTTTTTCTTTGCTGCTTTAAACAGGTTCAGGAAATATTTCAGGTGCCATAAAATATGGAAGATGGAGATGCATGCCATGCCGATACCAAATTCTACATGCCAGTATAGAAGTGGGCGCACCCAGTCGAAAAGCAGGTTGTAATTCAATTGTACCACCAGAAACAGGCCGACTAAGCCGGTCACCAGAAAAGTAATCAGCAGCAGTACATTCCATATTTTACGGTGTATTGACCTGGTGATTGTTCCCACGCGCGACAGAAAAAACGTGAGCAGGTATAATATCAGTGAGATGATGCTTATAGGAATCAAATCGTATAATGCTTTTGCCGGCATAGTCTGAGGTGCTGTATCAACGGGTGGTGCAGGCTTATAATAGGCGCAGTCGCCGCAATTTGCCTTTGTCGGCTGTTTGGCAGGTGGTTCTTCAACAATAACTTCTTTTTCCTGATTATTATTTCCGGCATTTGATTTCTTTTTTTCTGCCGTAATTTTTGCCTTTTCCGCGGCGGCAATACTGTCGAGCCGTGCTTTTTCTTTTTTCAGCTGAACTTTGGCAATGGAATCCTTGCGGTCAGCAAGTTTTTTGGCAACGTCGGGCGTAAAGGCGGAGTAATCGCAATAACCATCGTGGTCGTTATCGATATACCAACCGCATAAGCCGCGGCAGTTGGAAATTCCTCTGGGACATTTAAGCGCTTGCTGTGCCGATAATGAAAAGGAACAAACAATCAATATGGTGAAAAATAATGTAGAGATGAGTTTAGGTCGGCAATTCAGCGCAGGTTTCATAATCATCATAGAGTAATTCTACTTTTCGTTAAGCATGTAACTGCGGAATGTCGTCTTCCGACCATCGCATGCAGGCACAAAATTAATAAATTACCGCTTAAACAGGCTGTGATATTTTAGGAGTCGCCGAGTTGCAGCAGTCTTTCTTTCAGGTCACGGATGAGTTCATGCTGCTCTATAAGATGGGTGATGTCTTCCACAAAAACTATTACATAGTTCTCATCCAGATACTCAAAAATGCGTGTTGAAAACTGTAAATGCTTGAGTGTTTTTTTACCGTCAATCGTGTAAAACTCACGGTCAAGGCGGCTTTTGTATACGGGCTTTTTGGTCAGAACGGTCAGAAGACCTGCTTCGCGCAGATTACAGATTTTACAAGCTTCGGTGGTCCCGCATTGCTGCTGTGTATCAACCGTCCAGGCGCAACCCAGCACATTGCCGCAATGTCTGTACTCATTATGCTCATTCGCATAATTGGAGAACATCGTTTTGGAAACATCATTCAATGCAACAAGCATCATGTCTTTGTCCAGCATCAATACGCAAGTGCCAATATTATTGAGCACCAAAGTGAGAAATTCACTTGATTTTGAAAGTCCGTCAAAACTCATGTATGACATTGATAGTTTATTATCCATTTAGATAGAAATTAAACTGCAATATATGACATGATTTGGTTAAAACCAAATGATTAAGGAGATTCTAATATGCTTATTTTACTATTCCGGTAAAGCCCATGAAAGCCATGGCAAGCAGTCCTGCAGTAATCAGCGCAATGGGGAAGCCGCGCATTGCTTTGGGAACGCCAAAAATTTCAAGCTGTTCGCGAATGCCGGCCATCAGAAGTAAGGCAAGCGTAAATCCGGCTGCTGTAGCGGCAGCGTAAACAACACTTCCGATAAGTGAATATTCTTTATGAATGGCCAGAATGGCAATACCCAGCACAGCGCAGTTGGTTGTTATAAGCGGAAGGTAAATGCCCAGTGCCTGATACAGTGAAGGGTTTGATTTTCTCAGAATAATTTCAACAATCTGCACCAGAGAAGCAATTACAAGTATAAAACTGATGGTTTGCAGAAATTGCACCCCCAGCGGAACCAAAACATAATAATGTATGAGCCATGTGACCAGATTCGCCAGCGTCATTACAAAAATAACGGCGCCACCCATTCCAAGAGCGGTGGAGGTTTTATTGGAGACACCCAGAAAGGGGCAAACTCCCAGAAATTGCGCCAGAACAACGTTGTTAATTAAAAGGGCAATAATTATAATACTGATGTATTCCATCATCTTCTATGATTAAAAACGGCAATGAAATTATTAAATCTTTTCGAACAGTATTAAAAAAAAACATGCAAAAAATAAGTGCAGGCTAAGACCGTAATGAATTACTTAATCCAGCAGGCACTGATACCTTCTATAGTCCGCTCCGATTCAACCTTATCGAGGTCAACAATGTCGATACGCCAGATATAATCTTTGACCGTGGCGGTACTGCGGGCGTTCATGTGACGGCAATACACAGTCAGTGTTTTTTTGTTGTCGGTGGATAACTGAGTTTGCAGTACGTCGAATGTTTGAATCCTTTTTACGTATTTCTGAACCGCAAGGTCGTAGAAAATTATGTCGGTACTGGGATTGGTGCTGCTGAAATTGCGCGAGTGCACGTAGGCTACACGGTTAGCATCCGATGAAAAATAGGGCGAAGCATATTTATTGTTAGCGGCATCTTTAATTCCAATTTTGCGGATTTTATGCGATGCTCTGTCATATACAATCATACCTTTTTCGGCAGTCACAAAAACAATATTTCCATAAAGATAATCGAAAGCAGTTGCCCCATTTTCAAACATAAAGCAGCTTATCAGTCCGGGCCATGTAACCGAAGGAAGTACTCCGCCCGGATAGATATTTACCGGTTTGCCGGAAGTAATATCAACCAGATGGTCCGATTTTTTATTGTCGGGTTTTGGGATTTGCAATGTTGCCAGCTGCAATTTATTTTTTGTTTTTGAATCGACGGAATAAAAAGTCCGGATAATCCAGCCGGGTTCTGCCGAATTGCTGTCGAGAACAATATAAATAACCTTATTAATGCAATTAAAGTAGCTCACCCGGGCATTTTGAGCTTTGCACAGGTTAATGCTTTTCCCGTCAATAATAACATTGAAGCCGGTATCGATAACGGCAATATTGGATGGAGCCGCCACTGCCTTATCTGATATTTTATCCTGAATCGGGACACCCGGCTTTGCTGCCTGCACATTGAGTGAAAGCAGTGCGAATGCGATAATTACAAAAAGTGTTCTCATGATTTCTTTTTTTACAAAGATATGGAAATATTATATGTAAGCGTGTTAAACACTCTGTCAAGAATGTCAGGTTGCTGAAGGACTCTTTTTCGTAAGAAGATATTTTCCAACAGTACGTTCGGGTAATCGCCGCACAATTTTTACGAAAGCAAAGGTAATAATCAGTGCAAATATGAAGCGGATAATGAGCACACCGGAGATATCCGCGCCCAGCGAAACAACAAGAATGGTATCTTCAATAATGCTGTGGCAAAGCCCCATTAAAACCATGGAAAACAAAATGTCTTTTCGGCTGATGGCTTGATTTTTTGCTTCGGCAATAATGAGTGCGCCTCCGTAAACTACTCCCAGTGTGAGCCCGACAATGGTAATGGTTGAAACACCTTCGCCTATGCTCAGTGCGCGCAGCAGCGGACCAATGATTTTTGTGATAATCCTGATAATTCCCAGTTCGCGCAACAGCTTCACCAGAAATATCAGTGAGAAAATGAACAGCAGAATGATGAGATAGTTTTTAGCTTCGCCAATGGCCCATTGATAAATGGTCGGATCTGGCTGAAGCTGAGGACGCCATTTGATGACCGAAACCTGATTAAAAATATTTAAACTGCTGTAAATAAGGTTTAGCAAGGCTCCCAGAATAAAAGCAAATACAAAGCGAATCAAAAACATCGCGATAAGCTTGACGCCGGCCTTGCGCGCTACCTGCAGTTCAATAGGAAAGGTGTGTGCCACCAGCATCATACTCGCCAGCACGGTAATTTGCGCCACCGTGAGCGGATAATTATTGGCAAGATTGAGGTAGGCGAGGATGCCTCCGAAAAGGTTGGTTATCATGCCCGTCGCCCATACCAACCCCATTTCTCCCGGTAGACCTGCCAGTTTCATGATGGGTGCCAGCGCATCGCCGATAATATTGATGGCGCCGGTTTCTTTTAATATCTTGACGACAATCGAAACAGGAATCATAATCCGCAGCATCATCCACGAAGTGGTTTTGGTGTCGCTGAACACTTCTTTAAAAAATGCTTTTATCCTGTTTGAAGTAGGGCTCATATTATTATTGCAGAGCGAAGGTAGAAAAAACGCGGCAACTAATCATTTTTCAGCCGGCCAATCATCAGGATGCGGTCGCCTGCCGCATCATCAATGTTCAGTTCTTTAAAAAGCTTGTAACCGCGCATTGTTGTTTTATTCTGAACGGCCAGATGCTCCCGGTCAGAGTACAGGGTTTTTGATTGTGAATGAAGTACAAACGGGTGTGCGTTTGCGGTCACTTTATAATATTGTTTTTTTATGGCATCTGCCAGAAACGCCCCTTCGTCGCTGTATGCTCCGTCAAGAGCCGGTTCCACATGAATAAAGGCTGAATGAAATGCTGAAAAAACAGCAGGTGACGACGTCGTTGCCCAAACGGGAATGTCGGAAGGACAGGTGTTCCTGAATTCAGCAGCGTCGTACAGAATCTTTTTCATCAGATGAAAAATCACGGTTTTAAACTTGTTGTCTTCTTTTCTTACCGCCAGTCCCATGTATAATGAAGCTGTTTCCGAAGCCTCATCGATTCGAATGTTTTTGTATGCAATCATGCAGAATCCGCAACATTCGTCATTCAGAAAAGCGCAATAAACATCTGTGGAAAAGTCCAGTCCGTAGCGAAAGGTATGCTCTGCCGTGGCGTAGCGCTCTGCTACAATGCTCAGCAATTTTTTGTACAATGCTGAATTGACGGCTATTTCAGAAGTTTTATATCGCTGTATTGTTAGCATGATGTCAGAACATTAATCGGTATGAAAAAACCGGAACTCTCGGTAGCTGGTAGCCATAGACAATTTCGCCTGTATTCGGGTTATAATTAATACTCTCAACATTGGACCTGTTGAAAATGTTGGCACATTCCAGTGCGATTTCGTGCGAAAAACGGCGGGAATTGATGATATATCTGAGGCGTAAATCAACTTTAAAGTAATCCTTAAATCTGCCCTTAAATGCGAGTGAATCATAAAGTACTGTATAGCCATGCATCCGCGACGCATCCAGATTGATGGGTGTGAAGTGCTGCCCGCCAACGGCTATAACAGCCGTACTGACGCCAATCGTATTTTTCTTTTTCCTGCCAAGTTTAAATTCCTGACCGGCAAGCAGATTAGCGGCATAACGGCAGTTGAAGCGCGTATCGTGAATAATACCGTTGCCATCCGTATATTTTGAATCGAACAGTGAGCCCGTCAGCAGGAAATAGCTTCCCTTGCTGAAGAATTTCTCAAACGTGGCTTCTATGCCGTAATTGCGGCCTTTACCGTCATTTCTGAATGTGGAATTGGTAAAGATATTATCTGAAGTGCCAAAGTTCAACATGGAAAGTGTAGGATTATCCAGGCTTATCGGCACGTTGTACATGCCTTGATAATAGGCTTCCAGGCGCATGTGCAGGTTCTCTGATATCATCCAGTCATAACCCAGAACATAATGAAGCGCCTTGGTGAAATCGAGTTTTTTATTCGGCAGCAATATCGAACCGTCGGGCTGAATCTGTTCGGTATAATACAAAGCTGTTGGCTGTGTAAGCCCATGAATGCCGACACCGGCGCTGATGGCATGATTTGCACCCAGGCTCCAGCGCAGTGCAACACGGGGTTCTATGCTGTAATGTTTATTCAGCAAAAGATATAAAAAATGGGAGCCGGCGTTGAGTGTCAGGTTTTCCCGAATGGAATATTTCCATTGAAAAAATGCCTGAAGCAGCGTCAGGTCACCCGTAAACTCATTTATTTTTGTTGTTTGTTCTGCCGGAATCCATGACGTTTTGTAGCTGTTGTTGTCAAGTCTGATATAGTTGCCATTGACGCCCCAGCGCAGCAAATGCCGCGGATTCAGCTTGGAATTAAACGTAACAGACATTACATTCCGCTGTTCCGTGAGGCTGCTGGAGCTCAGTTCATATATTTTTTGATTTAAGCCCGTGCTGTCGTCCAATCCATAAGGATTAAATAATGAGGATGACAGCGATGTTTTCATATAGGTGTTTTTGTTGAGCAGCCAAAGCCATGTAATGCCTGCCACGCCCATGTCGGAGCCTGAAGCGTAACCATATCTGTCGTCGGGTAATTCAAGAGATGATGAATCCTTATCGGGATGATAGACCGCTTTGCTTTTTCCGCCAAGGGCAAAAAACGAAATACTTCCTTTCTTAATCGGGAAATTCAGCTTTACGGTAAGATCCTGAAAAATGGGTACCGCGTCAATCAATGAAATGCCCATTAAATCAAGCAATGCAAGTGTTGAGTAGCGGTAACTCGCCATGTATGATGCACTTTTTCCCTTTATAAACGGGCCTTCCATGCCGAGTTCAAATCCATGTGCGCCTACCTGAAAGAGGTATTCGCGCTTCTCATTATTTCCATTGCGCATGCGGAGGTCAAATACTGCTGAGGTCGCATTTCCGTATTCCGCTGAAAAAGCACCTGTAGAGAAATCGGAATTGTCGAGCAGATTGTTGTTTATCATACTGATGGCGCCGCCGCTGCTTCCTGCAACCGCAAAATGATTCGGGTTGGGGATTTCAATACCGTCGAGCATCCAGAGTACGCCCACCGGTGAATTGCCTCTTACAATAATGTCGTTTCGTTTATCGGAAACAATGGAAACGCCTGCAAAATTCGATACCATACGCGACGGGTCGCCCCATGCACCCGCAAAGCGGTTTGTTTCTTCAATGGAGAAGTTGCGGGTGCTTATTATCGACATTTCATTCACCGGATTCTCTTTTTCTGCGGTGGCACTGATTACCACTTCCTTGCTGAAAACTGCTTTTTGATGCAACTCAATCGTGAGTACCAGCTCTTTGGCTGAAAGCACTTCGGTTTGACTTACAATAATATCATCGTAACCGATGAAAGAAATTTTGATATCCTGCCTGCCAACGGGAACTTTTTCAATCCGGAACCGACCGTCAATGCCTGAGTTTGCACCGAGCAAAGGCTGCGAATGGAGTACAATAATATTGGCACCCGGAAGAGGAGAGCGCGTATCCTGATCGATGATGATACCCCGAACGGTTTGCGTCAGACTCTGTGCCATCAGGCAGGATCCGTATATAGTCAAACAAATTATCAGAAGGGAGCGACGCATCATTAGTGTAAAATTCCTGTGTATAAAAATACGTTGAAAAATCGTTGTTTCAGGAAGAAAATTTATCTTTACGGAAGAATAGTCGTAAGTCGTCTGTCCGCCTTTGGCGGATGAGTCGTGAGTCGTAAGTCATAAGTCGAGAGTCAAAAGAAATAGAAAACAAAAGTTTTTGCCCGGAGGGCATCAATGACAATAGGGCATCAATGACAATAAGGATTAATGAAAATAAGTGGAATTCGAAATTCATAAAAATATCAGAAAACAGGTCACAATGAAAAAAATAGCGTTATCAATTTTAGTTATTGCCTTGCTGATGGGCGCAGGCTGTTCAAACAAATTTTCAAAATCGGGAAAGAAAGAAAAGGAATTTGTTACCGGATTCCTGAAATTGATGGATCAGGAAAATGAACGTCAGTACACCAAAATGATGAACTGCATCTCCAAAAAATATATTGCTGATAATAACATTGACGTCAAACAATACAAGGTTGATAATTACAGCATTTTTGGTTTCGAAATTATTTCGTATGATTCCAGAAACGGTTTAATCGTTACCAAAGTATGGGGAAAAGAAAAAAGCTGGATTCATCAGCTGACATTCAAACTTTCGAAAGAAAGCGGTAAATTGTACCTCGTGCCCATGAAACACAGCGACAGCTACATTAAGCCATGGTACGAGGCGAAAACATACATTAAAGAATAGCTTAATTCAGCACCGGGTCAAGCGGATAATTGACCCATTCGTGGTATTTTTTACCGAGCAGTTTCACGCTGTTTTTCCACATCTTTTGCGGCTGATTTTTGAGCAGCTCTTTTGCTGTAATATCTGAAACTACCCATGAATGTTCTTCAAGTTCATGCCCGAGCTGATTGACTTCCCATCCCGAATAACCCACATAGAAACGAATATCGGCAGGTTTGATTTTTTTATGGAATATCATTTCCTGAACAAGGTCAATATCGCCGCCCCAGTAAATACCTTTTATTATTTCCATACTTTCGGGAATCAGTTCTCCCAATGTGTGGATGAAAAAAAGACTGTCGGTTTTTACGGGCCCACCCAGATAAACTGGTGCCTCGAAATCGGGAAATCCTTTCACCACCTCATTCAGCTTAATTTGAACCAGTTTATTCATAACCAATCCAAACGTGCCGTCATCGTTATGTTCTGCGAGTAACACTACCGAGCGGTGGAAATAGAAATCCCTCATAAACGGCTCTGCTACGAGGATTTTTCCTTTAGCCGGTTGAATTATCTGGGTTTTCAATGTGCTCATGACAATAATATATGCTTAAAATGGTTGGTTAATAGACACTATCTTCAGCTGTTTAGTTGCATCTGTTGAATTCTTTCGGTAAGGATACAAACTTTTTTTTAAAACGTAAGGCAATTTGAATTTATTTTGTAACACCGGAACGTTAATTTTTTTGTCGGTGCAAAAACATGCCTTCAAAAATAATACCACGCTTAAATGAGCAGAGCTGCAAATCATCATCGATTCGAAGAACTTAGGTTGGAACACCCTGTTTTTACGTATGAAAGTTATACTGTAACTATTGATGAAAATATGATTGCCATTGATTTTCATTTCAGCATGGGCAGCAATCATAATTTCTTTCCGGGACTCAAAATTCCTAAAAAGGGATTTTTTCGGCCTGAAAATTTGTCAGTTGCAGCACTGGATGTCATTGCATTCAATATCGGTATGATTGAACTTGTCAGCTACTGGAAAGCGGCATGTGCTCCAAACGTAGTAATTATGCCCTGCCGCCTGAACGAAGCCCAGATACAATGGTGGAAAAATGTCTATTATCAGGGGCTGGGAGAATTCTTTTATCTGAACACAATTTCATGCAGCCCGCATGATTTCATGAAAATGACGGCTGATAGCGGGAAAAGTTTAGACAGAAGTATTGCTGCATTGAGCGATGCCGTGATTGTACCTGTGGGTGGGGGCAAAGACTCTGTGGTGACGTTGAAATTGCTGTCGCTGGCCGGCTTGAAGGTAATTCCGTTTATTCTGAATCCTGCAGCTGCCACACTCAATACTATTGAAGCTGCCGGTTATAACCGAAACGATATTGTTGAGATGCAGCGCCGCATTGACCCGCATTTGATTGAGCTGAACAGCCGTGGCTTTTTGAACGGACATACGCCTTTTTCGGCTATGCTTGCATTTAATTGTTTGCTCGCCGCTTCATTGTGCGGTTGCCGAAACATTGCCCTTTCCAACGAAGCAAGTGCCAATGAAAGCACAATTCCGGGAACCACCATCAACCATCAATATTCTAAATCGTATGGTTTTGAACGGGATTTCAGGTCCTATTACAAAGCCAATATCAATAGCAGTTTCAATTATTTCAGCTTCCTGCGGCCGCTCCATGAATTGGAGATTGCACGTATTTTTTCGGGATTTCCTGAGTTTTTCGAGGTGTTCAGAAGCTGCAATGCAGGCAGCAAAACAGGTATATGGTGTGGTAATTGCCCGAAATGCCTGTTCGCAGCCATCATTCTTGCTCCTTGGCTTGGCCGCGAAACAATAATTAAAATATTCGGAAAAGACATTCTGGACGACACCAATCTGAAACATCATTTCGATGACCTTTGCGGGATAAATCCTGAAAAACCATTTGAATGCGTCGGAACTCTTGAAGAGGTAAACGTCGCGATGGCCATGATTGTGAATCAATGGAACAAGCCATTACCGGCACTTGCAGCGTATTATGCTTCAACAGATAATTTCAGACTGTATGAAAATTCAGAAGGGAAAATGATTACAGAATTTCCGAATGAGAATAATTTTCTGGAGCCGCTGTTTTTAAATATCCTACTAAAAGCAACCGAATGACAGAGCTTCTGAAACAAAAATTGATGAACAAGAAGATTTTTATCCTTGGTTTTGGGATGGAAGGTCGTTCTACATACCGTTTTTTAAGAAAATTGATGCCGGATGCACTTTTTTCTATTGGTGATAAAAACATCATTGACCCGGCTGACCATGTTTTTAAAGGCGATCAGCAGATTCAGTTTCACTGTGGCGATGATTATCTTAAAAGCATCTCCGAGTTTGATATAATCATTAAAACGCCCGGTATTTCATTATTGTCAGTTGAAGGTGCCGATATGTCTAAGTTCAGTTCTCACACAGAGATATTCATGGAGCTGTTCGGCAGGCAGATTGTCGGCATTACCGGAACCAAAGGAAAAAGCACCACCACCGGTCTCATTCATCATATTGTTTCACAGCATACTTCAAATACCGTGCTGGTCGGCAATATCGGTATACCGCCGCTTGACCTCACAGCAAGCATCAACAGCGAAACAATCATCGTCTATGAACTTTCATCGCATCAGCTGGAGCAGGTTTCCTGCTCACCTCATATTGCTTTACTGCTGAATCTTTATCAGGAACACCTTGACCATTATAAATCATACGAAGCATACCAGCTGGCAAAATTTAATATTGCCCGTTTTCAGAGTAAAGACGATGTGTTTATTTATAATGAAGATGATGAAACGCTGAAAAGCCTCATCAATGCAAATCATGCTGAAGGACGCAAACAAGGTTTTTCATTTGGTTCACCGCGTGCAGCCTGTTTTGTTGACGAAGATTTTGTAGTATGCAGCCATGGCGGCAAAACGCGTCGTGTGGTGGATTTATCCCGGCCTCGATTATTGATTGGCGATCACAATATTATGAATATCATGGCAGCGGTATGTGCATGTGCTGAGCTGGGCATTGCAGATGAAACGATTGAAAAAGGCGTGCTGACATTCAAACCGCTGCAGCACCGGATGGAATTTGTTGCAGAAATTGATGGGGTAAAGTACTTCGATGATTCTATTGCTACGATACCGGAAGCCGCGATAGCCGCCGCTCGCGCTTTACATCCTGTGGGCACTATGATACTGGGCGGGTTTGACCGTGGCGTTGATTACACTGCCTTATGCAGGTTTCTGCTGAGCTCTGAAATTTCGAATTATATTTTTATGGACGAAGCGGGTGTCCGCATGCGCTCGCTCTATATTGAGCTGGGTGGTGACGAATTAAAAACGTTTCAGGTAGATTCTATGAAGGAAGCCGTGCTGCTGGCACGAAAAAAAACAGCACCCGGAAAAGCATGTTTGCTTTCTCCGGCTGCTGCAAGTTATGGAAGATACCTGAATTTTAAGGAACGCGGAAATGAATTCAGAAAATTTTTAACGGAACAGGATTCCGTTTAAAAACTATTCTGCTTTTTCTTCTTCAGCGCCGTCTTCTTTTTTCTTGGTAGTTTTCTTTGCTTTCGGCTTTACTTCACCTTCGGCGGCTTCTTTGGCAGGAGCCTTCTTCGCCTTTTTGGGTTTTGGCTCACCTGCTTCGGCATCAACGGTCACTTCGGCAGCTGCTTCAGGGGCTGTTTCAAAAAGTTCGGACTGAACCGTTGCTGTTACAACGATTTCTTCTTTAACCTCTTTTACTTCTTTTACCTCTTTAACAACTTTTTCTTTTTTCGGCAGTGCTTTATCTTTTTTAGGTGTTGTCACCTTTTTAATAGTATTGCTCGGCCTCGTCTTGCCATAGGATCCCATGAAAATTTTACCTCTTCTGGATTTCTTATCGCCTTTTCCCATTATTTGAATATTTAAAAATTAGTAATACGATTTGTTTGAGCGCAAAAGTATAAAAAAAACCTTAAAAAGTTGAATAAAAATTATTTGAGGTTTTTAAAGAAGGTAGCTTCCACCGTTTCCACTCTCTTGACACTGTTTCTGGCCCATTGTAATTTTAGTGTTTCTATGTCCTGCTTGCTTAGTTGCCACGGCACATCAGAGCGTCGCATACGCTCGGTAAGGCTGTAAAGACAGAGCGCTGCCGATACTGAAATATTGAAACTTTCGGTAAAGCCGAACATGGGAATCTTTACAAAATCATCGGCCATGGCAATTGCTTTCTTGCTTAGTCCATGCATTTCGGTTCCGAACAGCAGCGCAATTTTTGTGTCGATAGGAAGCTGTTCTATGGTATAATCATCTTTGTGAGGTGTGGTGGCAACAATACGGTATCCTTGTTTTTTAAGATGCTCAATGCATGACGGAGTATTGTCCGGTTCTGTGTTGTAGCGCATCAGGTCGAGCCATTTCGATGAGCCCAGTGCCACTTCAGGGTTCACCTCGTAAGGATTCCTGTTTTCGATGATATGCACATCCTGTATGCCGAAGCAGTCGCAGCTGCGGAGCACGGCGCTGGCATTATGCGACTGAAAAATATCTTCGAGCACCACGCATAAGTGGCGGGTACGGTTGGCTGCAACTTCCTCAATACGGCTTTTCCGTTCGTCGGTAATGAATGATGAGAGGAAATTATAAAGTTGCGTAGTGATTTCAGGTGTAAACGCCTGTTCCATGTTTGTAGCTTTTGAAAACAAAAATATGTAAAAAATGCAGAAGAAGCCGATTCGTGTTCAGGCAAAAAAAAGAAGCTGCCCTTGTGAGACAGCCTCTTTCTTTAATCCTGAAAGCAATGTTACTTCACTTTTGATGACAGTTCATTACCAGCTTTGAATTTAACCACTTTTTTGGCGCTGATTTTGATTTCTTTGCCTGTTTGTGGGTTGCGGCCTTTGCGAGCTGCTCTTTTTGCAATTGAGAATGAGCCAAAACCAACGAGGGCTACTCTTTCACCTTTTTTCAATGCTTTGCTGGTTGCTACTACAAATGCGTCAAGCGCTTTTTTTGCATCAGCTTTTGTCAATTTGGCTTCTGAAGCCATTGCTTCGATCAATTGAGCTTTGTTCATGTTGCTTCTAATTTTTAATAAGGTTAATTAATAAATGTTAATTACTAAAAAGCATTGCAAATATAAGCATAGACAAGGCTATTGCAACTATTTTTTCTTAAAACAGGCTAAATTGTTAATAAATTGGGGGTTTTGTTAACAACTAGCCTTATTCCATAGGGTTTACAGGGGTCTGAACATTGAATTATCGGGCGTGCCAGCTGTTGTCAATCCTGAATCCGCGCAGGAACTCTTCAACATTCATTTGCTTTTTTCCGGCAAGCTGAATGCCTTTCAGGGCTAGGTACCCATCGATAGTGGAAACATGAAGATGCTTTTTACCGTCGGTTTCAATGCTTCCGGGCACTGATGTGCCACTTTTTATTACTATTTCAGAAAATAAAATCTTAAGTGAAAATACAGTTCCATCGGGTGAAATCAGGTCCGTAAAAGCACCCGGATGCAGGCTTAAACCACGGATGCGATTATGAATATCTGCTGTTTTATGATTCCAGTCAATACGGCAATGTTCTTTGAATATCTTCGGGGCTTTTTTCTGTAATGCTTTGGTATCAGTGATTTCATCCTGGTCAATCACATTTACATTGCCCTGCTTTATTATTTCAATCGTATCTGTTACAGCTTGAGCACCTACCGTTTTCAGCACATCATAAAGTGCTGACGCATTGTATTCGGGCAATAATGCAACCCTGCGTTTGAGGATAATTTTACCCGCGTCGATGCGGCTGTTCAGAAAGAAGGTAGTTACACCTGTTTCCGTTTCGCCGTTGATTACTGCCCAGTTTATGGGTGCTGCACCGCGGTATTCGGGCAGGAGCGAGGCATGCAGGTTGAATGCTCCCATGGTTGGGATATTCAGAACAACATCGGGCAATTTGCGGAAAGCGACCACTATAATAATGTCAGGATGCAGCGCGTTAAGTTCCGCAATGAAGTCCGGATCGGCAAGGTCATCAGGTTGTAACACTGCAAGATTATTAGCAAGCGCACACTCTTTAACCGGCGACTGATGCACATGTAACCCGCGTCCCGAAGGCTTATCGGGCACCGTTACCACAGCGCTTATCTTACAGCCATGATGGATTACTGCTTCAAGCGATGCTACCGCAATTTCGGGGGTACCCATGAAAACGATAGTTGGTTCGCTCTGCATACTATATATAATATGTGTAAAAAATCAGGAGCCCGACAATAGAGGTCGTTACTTTTTGCCTTTGACGTCTTTGGTCAGCTGGATCATTTTAAGCGCGCTGACGGCTGCTTCAACACCTTTATTGCCATGTTTACCACCGGCTCTTGCCTTTGCCTGCTCAAATGTATCTGTTGTCAGCACACCGAAAATTACCGGCGTAATCCAGCCCAGACCAAGGTCCATAATGCCTTTGGCAACTGCCTGTGCTATAAATTCAAAGTGGCGTGTCTCACCCTGAATAATACAGCCCAGACAAATAATGGCGTCGTATTTCTTTGCCTGCAGCATTAAAAATGCGCCGAGCGGCAATTCAAAGCTGCCGGGCACATACCTGATATCAATAGCTTTCGGCTTGATGCCATATTCTACTAAGCTATCAACAGCGCCCTGACATAAAGCGCCTGTAACTTCTGTATTCCATTCTGAAACAACAATCCCGATGCTTGTCTTAGCATCGGGAGTGAAGTTGAATTTTTTATGATCTGATAGATTTGTTTTCTTTCCGGCCATCTTCAATGATGATTAAACTATTTGGTTGCTGTAAGAGCTTTGGCTCTTGCAATGTATTTGTCAATTTCGCGTGCTTCGAAACTCTTCACGTAATCTTTTTTGATTTTCTCATACTGCGCCAGAGCGCTTGAATAATCACCTTTGAGCTCGTAAGTGAGACCGGCACGCATAAAATACATAGGTGCCGTAAAATCATTATTCTTTTTGTTGGCAGCTTCCAGATAAAACTTAATTGCTTTGTCCATATCGCCCAGCTCGAGATAAGCATCACCCAGCAGACCTTTGGCCATGGGGCCGATAATCATGTCGTCTGATTTGAAATCTTCGAGGTTGTCGATGGCATTCTGGAATTCGCCCTTTTTCATATAAATAACGCCCAGATAATAATGTGCCAGATTGCCTGATTTTGTAGAGCTGTACTGACTGGCTATATCAACAAAGCCCAGATTGGTTCCGTCGCCGTTCATCGCCAGATTCAGAGAGTCCTTTTCAAAATAACGTTCGGCAGTCCACATAGCCGCTTGTGCATCTCTTTCTTTGGGTCCGAGAATAAATTTTCTGTATCCGAGATATCCGCCAACAATCACGAGGATGCCGATAAGGATATAGAACAACAGGTTCTTGTTCTTTTCAATGAAATGCTCACCTTTACCAAGCGCTTCTTCTACTGCATGGATTCTTTCTTCTGCTTTGTCAGTTTGTTCGGTCTTTTTTGCCATTGATTGGTTTTTTTAAGAAGTGCAAAAATAAGTCTTTTTTGATAACTGTGTCAATTTGTTGATATTTTTGAATATTATCGTGTTGCCGATTTTTTCATGGCGTACTGCTCAACCACATTTTTTCCTTCTTCCATTCCCTCCATACGAACAATCATAAGTCCGGCTTTTTTACGCTGGTAGGTGATGAGGCTCTGCTCTTTATTATCTTTATTTTCAAACATTAATTTTTTGCCTTTGCTTGAAATGAGCAGGTACGATGAGCGGGTATTATACATTTCATTATCGGTAGCCGTATTGTAAAAAATATTTATTCCGCCACCTGTAATGCTGAGTTTTTCGGTAAACGAAGTGTCCTGACCTATAATCATGATACTACGACCCTCAAACAGGGTGTCGTTGGTTTTTTTCCATACTTCATACATTTGGTATTCAGGGCATTTGTATTCCCACGAACCTTCCATCCATGCCATTTTACCAAATTGCTTCTTTTTCTGATTCGAATCAAGACCTGTTGTTTTACAGGCAATTATGAAAAATGCAAACAGGAAAAGTAAGATGTTGGCAGGTTTAAATATTTTCGTCATTGATATATATGTTATTTCGAGCCAAAAATAAGAAAAATTCATACAATCTCTTTTTTATCAGAAATAATGTTATCTTTGCACGCTCAAAATAAATATAGTAAAGGCAATGGCAAAGAAGAGTAAAGACGCAAGAATACAGGTTATCCTGGAATGCACCGAACATAAAACCAGCGGAATGCCGGGTACATCGCGCTACGTTTCGATGAAGAACAAAAAGAATACCCCCGAACGTCTGGAACTGAAAAAATACAATTCCATTCTGAAAAAGTACACTATTCATAAAGAAATAAAATAAACTGAGCTATGGCAAAGAAAACAGTTGCATCTCTGCAAACCACAACTAAAGCTTTTGCTAAGGTTATCCGCATGGTTAAATCCCCGAAAACGGGCGCATACGTTTTTAAAGAAAGTATTGTACCGAACGATGCTGTAAAAGAATTTTTGGAAAAACGCTAGGATAACTGAACGTATTAGGTTAAAGCTTTTCTGTCGGAAGAAAGGCTTTTTTTATATCTTACAACTCCATTTTTTTTAACGATTTGCCATGGGTTTATTCAGTATATTTTCAAAAGATAAGAAAGAAAATCTTGATAAAGGTCTTTCCAGGACCAAAGAGAGTTTTTTTTCCAAGCTTTCAAAAGCTGTGGCCGGCAAATCGAAGGTGGATGATGATGTTCTTGATAAGCTTGAAGAAATTCTGATTTCATCTGATGTCGGCGTTTCAACCACGCTGCGCATTATTAAACGCATTGAGGCTCGTGTAGCCCGCGACAAATATCTGGGGACTGCCGAGCTTAACGGCATTCTTAAAGAAGAAATTGCTGCCCTGATGGGCGAAAATAATACGGCCGATCTTACTGAATTTACTGTTCCCGAAGGCGTAAAACCATATGTTATTATGGTGGTTGGCGTAAATGGTGTTGGCAAAACAACCACCATTGGCAAGCTCGCATATCAGTTCAAAAAAGCCGGTAAATCTGTCTGTCTGGGCGCTGCCGATACTTTCAGGGCTGCCGCCGTTGACCAGCTTACTATTTGGTCGGAGCGCGTTGGTGTGCCCATTGTAAGTCATGGCATGAATGCCGACCCTGCTTCGGTTGCCTTTGACACCGTAACAGCAGCGAAAGCCAGTGGCGCCGATGTGGTCATTATTGATACTGCTGGCCGCCTTCATAACAAGATTAATCTGATGAATGAGCTGGCGAAGATAAAAAAGGTGATGAATAAAGTGCTTGCCGATGCCCCGCATGAGGTACTTTTGGTGCTTGATGCATCCACCGGACAGAATGCCATTGAACAGGCAAAACAGTTCACGGCTGCCACCGACGTTACGGCGCTTGTTCTTACCAAGCTCGATGGTACAGCCAAAGGCGGCGTAGTTATTGGCATTTCAGACGAATTTCGTATTCCAATCAAATATATCGGCGTGGGCGAAAAAATCGGAGATCTCCAGGTTTTTAACCGTCTTGAGTTTGTCGATTCTCTATTTAATTAGTACCGGCCCTTCGGTAAACTCAGGGTGCGGATAGGAGAGGCACCCTTCGACAGGCTCAGGGTGCGGATAGTTTAAATTAAAATCTATTTTACTGATGCGTGCTGCAAAAATCAAAAATGTAAATGTTGTTACATTGGGTTGTTCTAAAAACCTGGTTGACTCCGAATGGCTGATGGGAAAGTTGAATGCATCGGGTATTGCCGTGGTTCATGATTCCGATTTACTGACCGACATGGCCATTATCAATACCTGCGGTTTTGTTAGCGATGCCAAACAGGAATCTGTCGATACCATATTGCGTTTTGCGGAAGCGAAGAAAAATAATAAAATCAAGAAACTGTTCGTGATGGGCTGTCTTTCTCAGCGCTATCGCGATGAACTGAAAAATGAAATACCTGAAGTAGACGGCTGGTATGGCGTTGCCGATACCGATGCCTTGCTTAAATCTATAGGTGTTTCTGCCGATTCAACACCCGGCGGTGAATTATTGCGTATGCTTACAACGCCTTCGCATTATGCGTATCTTAAAATTGCCGAAGGCTGCGACCGCAGTTGTTCGTTCTGCGCTATTCCGCTGATACGCGGAAAAAATATTTCGCGTCCGCAGGAAGAAATTCTTGACGAAGCCCGCATGCTTGCCTCGCGTGGTGTTAAGGAATTGTTCGTAGTGGCGCAGGATACCACCTGGTACGGTCTCGATATCTATAAAAAACGAATGCTCGGCTCATTGCTCGATGCGCTTTCGCAGATTAACGGGATTGAATGGATACGACTGCATTATACGTTTCCGGCAGGATTTCCCGATGATGTTCTGGAAGCTATCAACAGCCATCAGAATATTTGCAAGTACATCGACATTCCTTTACAACACATCAGCGACCGTATTTTGACGTCGATGAAGCGGGTATTGGGCGGCAAGGAAACACGCGAGCTGGTAGAACACATACGAAAAGTGATTCCGGGTGTGGCGTTGCGGACCACGTTAATTACAGGTTATCCCGGTGAAACGGAAAAGGAGCATAAGGAATTGCTTAAATTTATTGAAGAATCACGTTTCGAAAGACTGGGTGTGTTTGCATACTCAGCTGAAGAGGGAACGGCCGCGTACGAACTGAACGATAATATTTCCCCTGCCATAAAAAATCGTCGCCTTGGCGAAATCATGGAATTGCAGCAATCCATTTCGGAAAAAAACAATGCGGTCTTTGTCGGAAAAACGTTGAAGGTGGTTATTGACGGCGCCGAAGGCGATTATTATATTGGCCGTACCGAATTCGACTCACCCGAAATTGATAACGAAGTGCTTATTCTCAAAAAGAACAAGGTTCTTTTACCGGGCACATTTTATGATGTCACGATTACAGGCAACGATGTTCATGACCTGTTTGGAAAGGTAAACTGAGCGTAATACTTTTTTGCAAAAAAGTATTACGCATAAAATGGTGCCTGCGAATTTTTTCTTAGAATTATTCTTTTTCGGCAAACGTAAAATAGAACGCCGCGCCTTTTCCGGGCATAGAGTCGGTTACAATGGTACCGCCATGAATGTTGATAATGCGGCTTACGATGGCAAGTCCGGCACCTGACGATTTGGCTCCCGGTTTGTAATGCCGGAATGGTTTGAAAACATTTTGAGCGTCTACCATGTCGAAACCAATGCCGTTATCTTTGATAAAAAACATGGGGCGCCCCTGATATTCTTCGGTGCCAATGTAAATTTTTGCTTTTTCTTTTCGCGTGGTAAAGCGGGCGGCATTTGAAATAAGATTTTCAAGCGCCATCGTTACCAGTTCCTTATCGCCGTATGCTTTCATTTTTGCATCGACTTTGAAACGAAATTCTTTATCCTTAAAGTTTTTCGAAATTTTTTCGGCGAGTTTATTGGCTATTTCCGTAATGTTGATATCAGCGAGGTCAAGGTCGCGGCTGCACAGGTCTTTGAGCAAGCGAAGCTGCTCGATGTTATTTTTCATCAGGTTCACCATATCCGAAAGATGGTTAAGCTGATGGGTGCATTGTGCCGGCGTAATTTCCGTAATAGACGTTTTAAGCGTATTCACCGCTTCCTGAATATATTGAAGTGGCTTATTGTAATCGTTGGTAAACGTTGCCTGTATGGTTTCAAGTTCATTGAAATACTTCATCAGGTGCTTATTGCGTTCTTTTATTTTTTCTTCAAGCTGGAAGTTTATTTTCTCAAGAATTTCTTTTTCATTTTTTCGCTCGGTAATATCGCGGGAAACGCTCTGCACTTCCACAACATTGTTATCGCTGTCGGTAATTGGTTGTGCGAGGGTCTCCACCCACACGTAGTGACCGTCTTTGTGTTTGATGCGGTATTCAACGCGATTGCCTGTTTGACCGGTTACGGCTTTAAGATGGGAGCTGATGCGCACCATGTCGCTGTCTTCGGGATGAATATACTTATAAGGTGTGGAGTCAATAAGCTCTTCGGGATTATAACCAAGTAATTTTTTGGCAGCAGCCGAAACATACGTGTATCGGCCATCAATTTCATGCAGACAAATCAGGTCAAGCGAATTTTCTGCAATAAGCCTGTATTTCTTTTCGCTCTTGATAAGTGCGGCTTTGCTTTGCTCGGCAATCAGTTTGTCTTTGCGTTCTTCCAGCGCACGCTTTATTGCCGGAACGAGCCGTTGCATTTTTGTTTTCAGTACATAATCGGTAGCGCCCCGGGTCATGCTTTCTATAGCAGCATCTTCGCCCATAACGCCCGAAACGAAAATAAAGGGAACATCAGGCGCTTTAACTGAGGCGATTTCCAATGCTTTGAATCCGTCGAATGATGGTAGTGAGAAATCGGAAAGAATTACATCGGGTAGCTCATATTTCAGGGCAGCGGTATAATCCTGTTTGGACTCGACTACTTTCATATCAAAGAGCAGGTTTTCGCCTATCAGGAGTGCTTTTACGAGTTCAATATCCAGTTTATCGTCTTCGAGGTGCAGTATTTTTATTGGTTTTTCCATGGTCAATAATGTTAGATTTGTTCTAATTCAAAAGAGCCCGTATTTACATTTAGCCAAAACTGCAATGTCTGTTTTAAAACATTGCACAATTCGCTGTAATCAAATGGTTTTACAATGTAGGCATTTGCCGATGATTTTATAGTACATTCAATATCGCAGGGTTGTTCAGACGATGATAGTATAACGACGGGAATTCGTGAGCTGGTTTCATCTGACTTAAGCAAAGTCAATAATTCCATGCCATCCATTTTTGGCATTTTGAGGTCGAGAAGAATAAGGCTCGGAAGCGTCCCGGAGCCCGGTTCAATGGCATGCAGGTAGTGCATAACATCCGGACTGTCTTCAATGAATGTTGACTTTACATTCATGCCGCATTCATCGATTGCCAACTGAATGAGGTCGGCATCGAGGCGGTTGTCGTCTACGATAAGAATTGATTTTTTGTTCATAGCTTTTGCGAAATTAATTTTTTTTATTACATCGGAAGACTGAATGAAAAACGGGCACCTAAACCCGGTGTGCTTTGCGCCCATATTTTGCCTCCATGGCGCTGTATAATTCTCTTGGTATTTGCAAGTCCTATACCGGTTCCTTCAAATTCTGACTGGGAATGTAAGCGCTGGAAAACGCCAAAAAGTTTATCATAATAGTTCATATCAAAGCCGGCGCCGTTATCTTCAATAATGTACACATATTTCTTGTTGTCGGAGTCGGTTTCGGAAGTAATGGTAATGGTGGCCTCCAGAACATTTCTACTATATTTTATGGCATTAGAAAGCAGGTTGGTAACAACGAGCCGTATCATTGAAGTATCGGCAATGACTTCGGGGAGATTATCAATTTTAAATTCTATTGTTCTTGCCTTCAAATGCTCGGTAAGTTCATTGTATATTGTATTGAACAGTCCGGTCATGTTAATATTTTTCTTATTCATTTCGGTTCGTGACATTTTAGAAAACAGCAGCAGGTCGTCCACCATGGTTCCCATTTTGTGTGCCGATTCAAAAATGATTTGCATATAATTTTCTTTGGTTTTATCGTCCAATGTTCCCTTTTTCAACTGCATCAATTCAAGAAAGCCGCTGATGTGCCGGATGGGCGAGCGCAAATCGTGCGAAACCGAGTAAGCGAACGCATCAAGTTCTTTATTTGCTTCTTCGAGGCTTGCCGTGCGCTGTTTGATTCCTTCCTCCAGCGTTTCATGAAGGCGTGCCAGTTCTTCTTCTGCCAATTTCTTGTCGGTGATATCATTCAAAATACTATGCGACTGAATAAAATTGCCATTTTTATCGAGCACTACTTTTGCATTTACAATAACGGTTCGCTTTGCTCCTGATTTATGCAAAACTATTCGTTCCAGGTTTTGGGCGCCGCCTTTTGCTACAATATCTTTGAAAATTCCGGCAAATTGTTCCGTAGTAAATCCGTAAAGAAAATTAGTCAATGGCTTTCCAATAACTTCATTTTTGGTATAACCTAAAGTAGTAAGCCATGCTGTATTTACATCGATAATAATACCATTAATATCCATGGCGTGATAGGGCAGGGGCGATTGTTCATAAAGAGCCCGGAAGAATTCTTCCCGTTGCATAATTTCCTGACGGGCCAGTTCGCGATCGGTTACATCGGATACATATAATATAATAGAACGCGTTTCGCCCGATTCACTGAATACCGGAGTGGATGAAATTTGAAAATATGCAGTACTGCCATTTTTGAGTTGCACTTTTACATCCAGATTTTGCGATACTTCGCGTTGCATCCTGTCAAAATTTCGCTCCACCCATATTTTTTCATCATCACGAAATAAATCAAAGATGTCTTTATTAATGAGCTCCGACAGCTCGTACCCCAACAAATTTACCAACTCATCATTGGCAAAAATGATTCGGTGAAGTGAACTTACTTCGGCAATTCCCACCTTGGCCTGTTGAATCAGACAGCGGTATTTATTTTCCGAAATCCGCAATGCCGCTTCTGCTTTTTTGCGTGGCGTAATATCAGTGAGTATCTCTATGGTTGAGCTGGAGTTTGAAACGTCACGTCCATAGGCAATACCATTATGTAGGGTTGTCATGATGCTGCTGTCTGCTTTGATCCATTGCAACTCATCGCCGGTGCAACTTCCATCCTGAGTAATTTTCCTGTAAATGTAATCTTCAAAATATTTTCCCGAAGCCTCTGTGAGAAAATTTTGAATCGGCTTCAGAAGCATTTCGTCGGGTTTATAGCCCATTGAATTAAAAAAGTATTCAGTGCAAAATGTCAGCTGCATTGAGCTGTTCAGTGAATATCCCATTACCGGGCTTGAAGTAATAAGGTCTTTATTCCGGGCTTCGCTGTTCCTCAGGTCGTCCATTTTTTCATTACGAAAAGCCACTGTCGACGCAAGTGCAATGATGGCTTCAATAAGTTTTATATCTTCAACCTCAAGTGAAGACTTCAGCAACAGACTGATATTGCCATAAGAAATCTCATTATTATTAAAGCCAATAGTATAAACATGCTGTACCCCGAATTCACGTTCAAGCGTCTCACAAATATGTTCATCAATTTGCCGGCAGGCCAGGTCATACAAACCATTCTTAAGCCGATTAAGTTCCGGAGAAGTAAACGATTTTACCAGATCATCGTCTATCACGGCAAGTGGAAATGTCGTAGATTTAATTTCAATACCCGTGAGTTTTTTCAGCAAGCCGGTTTTTGTCCCAAAGCCTCTTGAATCGGTAATTTTGATGATTTTTTGGTCAAGGTCATGCACGGAAATAATCATCATAGGATTCCAAAGCAAATTTTCTATAAGGTCTCCTACGGTACCAAATACTTCTGCAATGGTAGCATGCTCAATTAATTTTTGATAAGCCATGGTAAGCAAATGAAAGCGACGTATATTTTTCAGATGACTTGAATTTGCCGCTTTCATACTGGTAATATCCCGTGCTATTCCGGCTGTTGCTATAACCCTCGATTGATTGTTGAATACGGGGGCTACCACTAAATCGAAATATTGCAGGCTATCGTTCTTGTCAATAAAAACTTCGTGCCGTTGTGTTCTACCTGTTTCAAAAATTTGACGGTTCAAACCAACGATTTCATTTTCATTTGATGCTTTGAAAACGCTTACTTTTTTGCCAATTATTTCATGTTCCTGCACCCCCATTAATTTACAATAAGCAGTATTGGCGGCAATAACCTTATTGTCTTTATCGGTAATACGACTAATATCTGGAATGGCATTGAACAGCGCTTTATAGATGGCGTTTGCCTGCTCGGCATTTTTTTCAGATTCTTCGAGCCTGCTTTCCGCATGCTCTATTTTTTCCTCATTTCTTTTTCTGAAATGAAGGACTGCTTTATAAAGAAAATATGCAAGTGCCGGCCCCATCAGAATGTGAATACCCATAAACGGTATCCCCACAGCGGGGTTATGAAAATCAAATCGTAATGTGAAAACAGTTATTCCAATAATTCCGGTCAAAACAGAAATCGAAATAACAGACATCATCAATAATTGATGATGCTTTATTAAAGGCGTTCTTTTATTTGTTTTCGTTTCAGCTACCATTTATTTACTTTTTTTTGAGTAATTGCCCTTGAGAAATCTGCCTAAAATAGTATTCTGGCATGCCCGCTGATGTGACCGATAATGTAATGTATCAAAAATCATTCTTACTTTGAAGAACTTGTCTAAAAACCGTTGGAATGCTTGATAATACTGCAAAAAATACTTTCAAAAGCTAATTTAGCCGTGTATGGATGTTGGGAGAATTTCCAACTTTTGGACAACAAAGTTTAATATTGAAACAAATTTAATGATAAATATAATTAAAAATGCTTAAAGTTCCAAATTGGGAAATTTATTTTTATGCGGTAATGAAATTTGAATTGTGGGTTCTTGTAAAAATTCAAAGGCATGAATTCAATTTATAAAAAAGCATTTTTCATTTCAAATCTGAATTGTTTTTATGATGAAAAATTTAAGTTCACTTGTAAAAAAATATTTTTCCATCTCTCAAAAAAAACTTTTTTCAAAAAAAAACGATAAAAAATTCAGTTAAAAGTGCAAGAAAAAAATATTATTAAAAATGAAAAAATGAATTTTGTAAATAGAAATAATATTGCGAAAATAAAATCGGTAATATTTTTCATGAATTTCTGAAACTATTGAAAAATCAGTATGTGTGTGTGGTCATCTAAAAATAATATTAGTGATGTGTAAAAAAAAATATTGCATAAAAAGTTTGAAAATAATTTGCGAATGAATAATAAATCAGACGTTTATTAACAATGCACTGTGAATTACTCGTATTACCAATGTTACGCTATGCATTAATTATTAGGTAAGTTTGTTGCCTAACTATAAAATTTGAATTATGGTAACCAAAAAAGCTCCCGTTAAAAAAGCCGTGGCTAAAAAAGCCCCCGCAAAAAAAGTTGTTGCTAAAAAAGCAGTAGCAAAAAAAGCAGTAGCAAAAAAAGTTGTTGCTAAAAAAGTAGTAGCAAAAAAAGTTGTTGCTAAAAAAGTAGTAGCAAAAAAAGTTGTTGCTAAGAAAGTTGTTGCAAAAAAAGTAGTTGCTAAAAAAGCTGCTCCTGCAAAAAAAGTTGTTGCTAAGAAAGCTCCGGCCAAGAAAGTTGTTGCAAAGAAAAAATAATCTTGCCGGTTATTGGTGACTGGTGGCAATCTTACAGCCACGCAGTTTTGAAGCTTGCTGTTTTTGGAATAGCAAGCTTTATTTTTTGAATCCTATAGGCCTTCCGCCGGTTTGCTGCACTGTTTCTACAAATTTCACATCTTCTATAGTAAGTGTTTCCATCATGGCACGAGTGCGGAGTTCAGGGCTTATACCTGCCATTCGTAACTGTTGGTTACGTATAGCCTGACCGGCGAGATTTCTTATTGTCCTGGCATTACCGAAGTATTTATCTTTAGATGCGTGAAGCGATTCAAAGTAGTTTTTGAGATGTGCTTCTGTTTCACTATCGGCGGTCAGATTCTCGCTGCGAAGAATGGAAACCGCTATTTCAAAAAGTTCGGCGGGTGAGAAATCCGGGAAGTAGAATGTTTTATCGAATCTTGATTTTAATCCCGGGTTGGATTCAAGAAATTCGTGCATATTGTCTGGGTATCCTGCAACGATTACCGATAATTCTCCACGCATGTCTTCCATATTTTTCAGAAGTATTTCAATGGCTTCTCTCCCAAAATCGTTGCTGCCGCCTTCAGCCAGCGCGTAAGCTTCATCAATAAACAGCACGCCGCCTTGGGCATCGTCAATAAGCTGTTTTGTTTTAATGGCGGTTTGTCCTACATAACCTGCCACCAGACGCTCCCGGTCGGCTTCAACAACATGTCCGCGCTCAAGCAACCCAAGTGCTTTGTAGATGCGCGCAATGATGCGTGCCATTGTTGTTTTACCTGTTCCCGGATTTCCTGTAAAGACTGAATGCAGCGAAAAGCGGTTCAGAATATCTTTCCCTGTTTCGCGGTAATAGCGCACCAATTTTACCAGGTCATTCACCTCTTGCTTGATGGTATCCATGCCAACCAGATTTTTCAAATCGCTCATGGCTGCCGCAAGAAGTTCTTCATCGACTTTAAGATCGGGACGACGTTTTTGGTGAAGCGTAATTATTTTATCCATATCTTCAAACTCAATCGTAGAAAGAATTTCCGGAGCCAGGTCTTTGACATCTGTCCTGTTCATAAGCCGCATTCCGAGATTCATTTTTCCTTCGTCAACAACAGAAATTGCATAACGGGCGTTGCCGAAGGTGCGGTCACGGTTACGATACGCTTCTGTGATCAGTTTAAATAAATACTCCGATGCTGCGGCCGAGAAACTGATATGTTTTGATACAGCCGAAAGGTCAGCAATCTTCAGAAGTTCATCGGGCGTGTAATCATCAAAATGAAAATAGTAATTGAAGCGCGACTTCATTCCGGGATTCGATTCCAGAAAATGCTCCATTTCTTTGGGATATCCTGCAACCATGATGGCAATGTCTCCCGGACCGTCCGACATTTCTTTCAATAGTATCTCAATGGCTTCTTTCCCGAAATCTTTATCATCGTCGCCTTCGCGTGCCAGTGAATAAGCTTCATCAATAAATAAAATTCCACCGCGCGCATCATCGATTGCTTTTTTGACCTTGGGCGCCGTTTGTCCGATGAACTGTGCAATAAGATCGGCACGGTCAACTTCCATTACATGACCTTTGCTGAGCAGCCCCATTTTATTATATATCTTTCCCAGAAGCTTCACAACGGTTGTTTTGCCTGTTCCCGGATTACCCGTGAATACACTGTGCAGCGACAGTTTCTCGTTTTCTTCCGTGAGTCCTTTTTCCTTTCTGAGTTTTAAGAAATCGATATAACTGATGTGCTCCCTTATTTTCTTTTTTATATCAGAAAGACCGATGAGTTCATCAAGCTTTTTCATCAGGTCTTCGAGCGTTTCGGGTATTTGTTCCGGTTCTTTTGTTACCGGTGCTGAGATAAATGCCGCCAGATTACCCAGCTCCGGAACGCCTTCTTCAAATTCGCCGCCGACCTCGAAGGGCGCGGTGCAAATGAGCGTATCCATAAATACAATTTCGAGAAAATACTTATCATGCTGCCATGAGCCCGGATTCTGAGCGCCCCATCCCTCAGCGGTTGTATAGAGGGTTCCGCTGCTGTCGGGGTTTATATAAGCGTAAGAATTCATCGAAGCTTTCAGATGATGCGCGTCATCATAGATGTTGAAAAATACTTCAAAATTCCAGCCATCGGCAATCTTATTTTTCCATTTGAACTCAATCCAGATGTAAGGCGTTTCGTCCCTCTTGAATTTTTTCACATAGCGTCTGGTATTTTCGGCCGGAAGGTCAAATGGTCCGGGAAACAGTTTTACAGATTCAACATCAAAATACGGATTGACTTCAGGTGTTACCTGACCCGCATCTTCAATAAAAAATCGTTGACTGCCCACAAACTCGCCGTCTATGTAAGCTTCCCAGAGATATTCACCGCGTTGCCAGAAACGACCTGCTTCGGCATTTCCCCATCCGTCGTGAACAGAAACAATATTGTCTTCAATAGTTACCGGTCTTTTTGATTCTAACTTGCACAGCTCTGTTTTTTCAGTACCAAACACCTGAAAGGCTTTGAGACCTACGGTGGCCTCCCATGCACCTTCATCGAACAGTTTATTGAAGAACTGAAATTCTGCCCAGATGTAGGTTGTTTCCATACGGTCGAAAACCATACGGTATTTTTTTGTGGAATTTGCCATCCATTCTTCGGAGGCATATACCTTAAGACTTTTGAACTTGAAATTCTTGGCTGATTTATTATCGGTTTCTTCGTTTGAGCCCATGATTTGCAGGTTATTTTGAGATTCAGACTTACTCTTCGGCGAATATTTTCGTAAGTAAAAATAAGAGTTTTTGCTTTTCGTATACGATAAAATGATGTGATAATGCCATAAATCATGTTGTGAAAATCAACACGCTTACGACGTCCTGTTCTGAAAATTCAGATAATTTGAATGCATTTTTTACTGATAAAATGCCTGTTTCAGCATGGATAGGTGCGAATACAATGCACAAAGCGGTCTTTCCCGCTGAGGTCTTTGATAAGTTTGGCCGTCAGGCTGCCCGTAAGTTCGGCAAGTGCCATCGTTTCATTTCCCAGATATTCATTGATTTCAACCATAAGTACGCCTTGAGATAACAGATGTGATGCCGCAAAATCAAAAATAGCGCGGTAAAAAATAAGCGGGTCGTCATCAGAAACAAAAAGTGCCACAGAAGGCTCATGGTCAGTTACGTTGGGCTGCATCTGTTTTTTTTCCGATTCACGGACGTAAGGCGGATTGGAAACGATGATATCAAAATTGCCTAAGTCGGCCATGAGCTGTGTGTTCAGCATATCAATCCGTTCAAAGTTAACTGCAGCGTTGTTTTGTGTTGCATTTTCAACGGCTGTTTTCAGAGCATCAGAGGAAATGTCAATAGCCGTCACAGTGGAATTACTGATTGTCGATTTCAATGTTATTGCAATGCATCCGCTGCCGGTGCCTATATCAAGTATACGCAGGGGATTTACTGCGTTTGAAACTAATTTTTCTTTCAGGATTTGCGCAACGAGTTCTTCCGTTTCGGGACGCGGAATCAACACTGCAGGATTCACAAAAAAATTAAGTCCATAAAACTCACTTTTCCCGATGATGTACTGAATTGGGTGGTGCTGTTTCAGCAATTTCACGGCATCATACACCAGCAGCAACTCCGATTCACTGATGCACTCGTGTTTTTTGAATGCCAAATCGGTGCGATTCAGCCCGCAATATTCTTCAAAAAGGATGCGCGTAAGGCTTGCAGCTTCATCCGTTCCATAAATATCTGTCAACTCCTTTTTACAGAAATCAAGAACATCTGCAATAATGTTGGACGAAACTCTCATTTAATCAACCTGCTTTGCGAATAATTTGAAAATGTGACAATTTCGCAATTTAACATTCTTAGTTTTTAGTTTTATTCCACATAAAGCACTAATCCTTTCAGATATTGTCCTTCGGGATGATATGCATTAATAGGATGATCGGCCGGTTGCGAAAGCTGATGCATGATGCGCACGTTGCGTCCCGACAATATGGCTGCTGAAATAACGGTTGAGTTAAACAAATTGCGGTCAATCACCTGTGAACAGGAAAATGTAAACAGCATACCGCCGCTTTTTACAAGACGAAGTGCATCGGCATTCAGCCGTTTGTATCCCTGAATAGCATTATGCCGCGCTGCATTGTGTTTAGCGAATGCCGGTGGGTCGAGTATTACGATGTCGTATAGTTCCTTCGATTTTTCTATGAATTTTTGCGCATCGTCGGCAAACGAAATGTGCTTAGAACCGGCATAGCCGTTGAGTTCAATATTTTTTTCCGTAAGTTCAATGGCTTTTTTGGAACTGTCGACCGAATGTACCATTGTGGCGCCGGCATTGAGCGCATACACCGAAAAGCTTCCGGAATAGCAATATGTGTTCAGTATTTTTTTGTCCTTTGAGTACTTTGCCAACAGCGTACGATTGTCGCGCTGGTCAACAAAGAATCCTGTTTTTTGCCCGGTTTCCCAGTTAATAGCAAAATTATTTCCGTTCTCTGTAATAATTGTTTCCTCTTTAGCACCCAATAAATAACCGTCTTCAGAGTTTTCAGCGGCTTTCGCCGGAAGTGTTTCAGCACTTTTATAATAAACGGCCTTCAGTTTGTCGCCATAAATCTCTTTGAGCGCCTGCGCAATTTCGTTTTTTATGCGATGCATTCCTATCGAATGTGCCTGTATTACTGCTGTTCCGTTATAGAAATCCACAATCAGCCCGGGGAGACCGTCGCCTTCGCCGAACACCAGACGATAAGCATTTGTCTGTATATTATCGGTAAGTCCGATTTCGGTGCGATAATTATAGGCGCGCTGCAACTTCTCTTTCCAGAATTCGAAATTAATTTCTTTATGGGCGAAATCAAATAATCGCACTGTGATACTTCCGTCCTGAAAGTGCCCTGTGCCAAGATATTCACGCTTTGCCGAATACACTTCAACCACATCGCCGTCGGCAGGTTGTTCGGAAATTTCTTTTATGGCACCTGAGAAAATCCAGGGATGAAAACGTCTGACGGCCTCATCTTTTCCATGCCTGAGCACAACTTTTATCATTCTTCTGTTTTAATTATTTGACGCGAAATTACGAACAATAGTTCAGTAGCTTCCTGAGTTGCCTGATTTATTTTAAATCTGCAATGAAGTTAATCCTGACACAGTGTTCCGATTATTGCAGTTTTACCAGTTTTTGTGTAATTACATTGTTATTACGTATAATACGACAGAAATACAGCCCCGGAGCTGCAATTCCTTTGTCATCAATAGTTATTGCCATTTCAAATGGGCCATTTGTTGGATTGAAAGTATTAATTTCATTTGCAATTTTTCCATTGATATCGCGAATTTCGACATGGATTAAACCGGCTTCACAATTCTCAAAATATATTTTTGTTTTTTCTGTCAAAGGATTTGGTGCGATGACAATATTTCCCGCCAAGGCAATGTCATTATTCATTCCTTCCGGAAAATACGTGAACTGACTTTCGTCCGACCACTCACTCCATTTAATATTTTCATCGCGGTAACGAACGCGCCAGAAATAGTTGCTGTAGGGAATCAGGTTTGTACCTGGAATGTAAATACTTTCAAGATCAATGCCTGCGTTTAAATCAACTGCAGTAAAATCGGGCGAACCCGAATTTCCATAAATGTCATGCTTATCGCGAATGGTATCAACAATGGGTGAGCTCCAGTTACCTGATGTATCCGTAAGCTGAAATTGCGACGACATCAATGAATCGGCACCGCTGAATGCAGATGCTTCAAAAAATACAAATGGAGTTCCGCCCATTGTATTTACTGCAACAGGTTTTTGCGGAGGCGGCTGGTTTGCCCTGTAATGGAAGGTTTCAAGAGGAATATTGTTAAGCCGTTTATCGGGATTGCCCAGGCTGTAAGTAGTGGCGGTGTATGATTTCGCATCAATGTCGACATCCACAATTACGTAGCTGTAATGATCGTACATACTTTGAATTTCGGGGTAATCGGTTTGGTTGGGATACATTCCCCAGCGGTCGAGATAGGCGCCGCCACCGCCAATACACATGATTCGGAAATCCTGTGGCTGCCCGTGTTCCGACTTTATCACGCCGCGTTCATAGTTATGTGAATGGCCGTAACAGTTAAGCATTACTTTCGGAAAATTCACCAGCTCGGAATACACACCGCTGCCTGTCCACGCGGTATTGCCGTCGGGCCACATTTCTGAATGAAACGGATGATGATTGTATGTGAAAACAAAATCGGTAACTGTACTTGTATCGCTTTGTGCAAGCTTGTTGTGCAGCCAACTTTGCTGCAAACTATTCTGATACACCGGATTGGTGTTAAGTGCAATAAATTGGCAATTACCCAGACTGAACGAATAGTAGCGTTCTGCAAGCGGGTCAGGGTAGGAGTAATCGGAAACATCTTCATACTTCATGTATTGGTAATAATAATTGCTTCCTCCTTCATGATTTCCAATAGTAGTCATCGAAGGGATGGCATGTGTCAGATTTCCGAACGGATTGAAATATTCTTTTTCGTACAGGTCGGATTGCGTCCCATCGCCTGTGATATCGCCTACTCTCAGAAAAAAAGCGATAGAATCAATCCATGCTGTTCCATATAATTCTTTGAATTTTTCTTCAATTTCATTCGACTCTATTGCCGGCATATTTACATCAGATTGTGAGTCGCCCGTCATAACGAATCGCAGATGTTTCGCGTTACTGCCGGCAGCAAACGGAGTTCTGAATTCATACACCTGAGAAGTATCGCTTCCGCTGATACATCTGTAGAAATAATGCGTATCGGGATTTAAGCCGGTGAGTTTTACGGTGTGCCAGTTTTTCGTTCCTATAATTTCAAAACTGCCGGCGGTTGATGCACCCAGTTGAGCCGTAGTTCCATACTCAACTATTGTTGATGTTGTCTGTGCCGAATGCCAGCTCACATATATTGAAGTCGGCGTCGGTGTTTGAAGATAGGCGTTGATACCTTCAGCCCACGAGCTCAGATTATGGCCGAATCCACCCAGCGAATCAATGGTGGTAGCAGGGAGGCTTCTGTTAAAAATGGCAACCTGTGCGATATCAATAACATGATCTTCGCCATCGTTATCGGCAAACAGCAAGACCTCATTCAAACCGCCTGCCGGGTTCAGCGAAAACCTTCCGTCGGCTGTTTGCGCGCCACCGTTCATCAACAGTTTTCCATCGAGGTAATAGTCGAAATGGTTGCCAAGGTCGGCTGAAATAACCATGCGGTACCATTCGCCGGCCTTGAGCACATAAGAACTATAACCTGTAACTCCAACGCCAATATTTCCGGCAGGGTTAATAAAAACTTCGCCGTCGTTTGAAACGTTGTTGGTAGAATCAGTTTGGAAAAAAGTGCGCCACATTCCAAATTGATTTATCCTGAAATCAATGAGCAGGGTGTACCGGTTTACTTTAGTGGGGCTTCCGCTACCGTTTGCCGGGATGTTGTGGATGCAGTGAAAAAAGCTGCCGACGCCCAGGCGGATTGCTTTATCTGTTGTCGATGGTCCTGCAATGGGTATACTGAATCCGACAGGTATAAGGTCGGTTCCGGAAGTTGCATGACACGGATTGTTGATGCTGTCAAATGTCCAGCGTCCGCTAAGTCCGGATGGCCATATAACCTGGCTGCTTGCACCTGAAACCAGCATGAAAACCGCAGCAGACAAAAAAAGTATTTTTCTAAGCATAATTGCGAAATTTCGTTGTTGAAAAATGAAGGTTAATATTCTGTAATAGCATATATTTTAGTGCTTTGTAAATCAGTGATTAATGATTGGATTTAACATTTCTTAACATTAACATTTCTGCAAAGTAAATCGTATTAAACTACTTTTGTGTCCCTGAAATCAAAACCATCTAATTATGAGGAAATTCCAAATTTACACATTCTTTATTTCTGTTGCATTATTGACATCAGTTTTATCCGGCAATTTTGCTTTTGCGCAATGTCCGGGATGTCAGGTAAACATGACATGTACTGTCAGTCCGGCGCAACCCAAAATTTGTCCTGATGTTATGCCTTCGGGTACGGCCATGCAGCCATACAGCGAAGATATTTCTTTCTATCTTCCTGCAAATTTTGATGATCCGGGTTCAGGGTATAATGTTGACCTCGACCAGCTCGATGTTTTGAGTGTTGTTGGACTGCCTTATGGATTAAGTTTCCAGACAAGTGCTTCTCCGAGCAATATTTATTATCCGACCAGCAATCCTCCGGCTTCCGAGCACGGATGTGCAAAAATATGCGGAACGCCTATTGCTGCCGGACAGTACACCATCACTGTATTTGTTTTAGCACATGTAACTGTAACCAGTCTGGGGATTTCTCAAACATCAAACAGCTCGTTCAGCATTCCGCTGACAATACTTCCGGGAACATCTGCAAATGCTGGTTTTACCATTTCAAACCCCTCGGGCTGTGCACCTATGAATACAAATTTTACTACAAATTATATAAGTAACAGCAATCCCGGATTTCATTATACATGGACATTTGGAAACGGAAATCAAAGCACACTGGAAACACCACCCACGCAGTATTATCCGAGTGCCGGAAATTACATTGTACATTTGAATACCGTTGTTGATACTATTGGTTATTTCCTGAGCGGAATAACTGTAAACGCTGCAACCGGTTGTGATGATGCGCCCTGGTCGGCACCTGACTATTATTTTGTACTCAGAGAAAATGGTACACTTGTTTATACTTCGGCTTATGTTGATAATACGGATCCACCTGTTAGCTTTTCTTTCGCACCTTTCCCTATGAACAATACAACATACAGTATCAATATCTGGGATTATGATACCGGCTTACAGGGTGGCGATGATGATTGCGGCACGATTTCATTTAACGGATGGGATACAGGAACGCATACGTTGCAAAGCGGCAATTTGATTGTTACCTACACTATTGATCATCCTGTTATTACGCTCGACGATTATGATACCATAAAAGTATATGCAACGCCTATAGTTTCGCAGATTGCCTACCAGCCTGCCGATACAGTTTGTAACGGTTCATCCGTATTACTTTCAGTTAATACAAGCGGCGCCGATTTCTACCAGTGGTACAAAGACACAACTGCCATTCTCAACGCTGTTGACTCTTTCTATTTTGCCACAACAACCGGAAAATATTATGTGGAAGCTTCAAACATCCACGGATGCCGCACCAATTCAAATATCAAAAAAGTTACTGTACTTCCGAATCCGCCAAAGCCTACCTTCTGGATTATCGGTAACACACTTAATACAAACGTGACCGGTTATAATCTGCAGTGGTATTATGAAGATTCATTGATTGCAGGAGCAACGGGAATGACGTACGATTTTACACAATCAGGAAATTATTTTCTTGTTTCATCTAATTTCTTTGGATGCGGTACCAGCTCAGATACCATTAATGTAACCTATGATAATTCCGGTATGCCCGAAAATCAAAGTGTAACTTCATTTAAAGTTTATCCGAATCCGTCAAGCGGACGATTCACAGTTGCTTTCGACGCTGTGATGCCTGGTAATATTAAAGTTATGGTTACCGATCTTTTGGGTAGAGAAATATTTGTTGAAGATATGGGATTTATGAGTGGTCCGGTGAACAAGGAAATTGATCTCAGTTCATTTTCAAAAAGCATTTATCTTGTGAAATTAACTACAGAGAATGGTGACCTGATGTCTAAGATTATCATCCGATAAGAATTGTTTATTACCTGTTTATATTAAAGAGAGAGCCGGCATTTTAGCCGGCTCTCTCTTTCTAACATTTTATTGACTGTTCTTTCAACTTTTAGCGATAGAGTGTCAGGCTTCCTGCGTATTGCCTTTCAAATTCAGGCTTTTCCGTCACTGTCATCAGCCATGAATAAACACCGTCTGCTGCTGTCTCTGATCCGTTGAAAGAAGTTCCGTTCCATCCCTGATCAGGATTGTTTGTATAGAATACCTGTGCTCCCCAGCGGTCATAAACTATGAATTCATATTTTACGAGTACGCTTTTGTCTCTCCAAATAGGACCGAATTCCTCGTTTGTTCCATCTGCATTTGGCGTAAACGCGTTAGGGATGAAGTAAAGCGAAGGCAATTCGATTTGGATAACCTGAACTGCGGTATCGGTGCAATTGTAAGCATCTTTTACTGCAAGTGTAACATTGAATTTACCTGCACCCAAAAAGGTGTGTTCAACAGCTGTTACGCCTGAAGTGGATGTTTTATCACCAAAATCCCAATTCCAGCTTGTAGCACCAATTGACTTATCATTGAAATCAAAAGTTTTGGATTCGATATCATCACTCAACATGGTGGTTTCAAAATCGGCTACGGGTCCTGGAGCAGTTGCAATAACAATGCTTTCGGTTGAATAGCATATTCCGTTATAAACGCTTACATTATAAACTCCGGCGCCAAGGTTAGAAATGTATGGTCCGCTTACACCGTTTTCCCAGAGGTAATCAACCGCACCTGTCAGCATAGCGGCACCGTCGTGCTGTCCGCAATGCTCGTCGCTTATCGTCGATAGTATTGTGGCAGTTGGCAGCATGCTAATTGTTACGTTATCGGTTGCCGAACCGCAGACGTTACTTGCCTGTACAGTGTATGTAGTTTGTGTGGACGGAGCAACGGTTATTGTTTTACCCGATTGTCCTGTGCTCCACAAATAAGCATTTGCATTATGACCAATAGCTGTAAGTTGTACTGCCGATCCGGGGCAAATAGTTGTATCGCTGCCGGCATCAACAGTAGGGAAGGTGCTTACTGCAACAGTTACATCATCGGTTGCAATGCCGCAGTTTCCCGGTCCGGTAACCGTAACAACATAGGTAGTGGTTGTAGTGGGCGTTACATTATTGCATGTACCTGAAGCCCCATTGCTCCACTGGTAGGTTGAGCCAGCTGGCCCTGAAGCTACCAATGCAACTGTTGTTCCCTGACAAACTGAAACATCGGCTCCGGCATTTGCCCATGCGCTTCCATAAGTAAATACTGTGACCTGATCGATAGCGCTTCCGCAACCGGCACTGTCGGTAACTGTTACCGAATATGTTGTTGTTGTGAGCGGTGATACATTCGTCGAAATACCTGTTCCGCCATTGCTCCAAAGGTAGGTATACCCTGGCTGACCGATTGCAGTAAGCGTTATAGGAGTCCCCGGACATGTGGTAGTATCGTGACCTGCATTTGCAACAGGAGGCTGATTCACATATACAAGCACATAGTCAGTTGCAATGCCACAAACGTTAGAAACTGAAACTACGTATGTGTATGTTGCTGTGGGTGTAACGGTGGTCTGGGCTGTAGTGTCACCTGTGCTCCATGCATACGTTGACCCGGGAAGCCCTGTTGCAGTTAAGGTAGCTGATCCGCCTGTACATATCGAATGGTCAGGTCCTGCTTCAGCAGTGGTTATGGAATTGTTTAATATTGTAATCGTATCAACAAGGAAGCAATGGTCGGCATACGTAACCTCTACCCAGTATTTGCCTGTCGATGTAACGGTGTAAGTAGGGTTAGTGCTGCCATCTTGCCATTCAAATGAAACTGCGCCTACAAATCCGTTCGTATTCAAAACAAGGCTGTCGCCCGGGCAGATATAGGCGGTATCGGGTAAACCAAACACATAGCCGGGAGCTACACCAAACACCCATCCGGTGTTGTTAGAAACGTTTACACTATTATTGCCTGCATAAAAAGATGCTCCTGAAGCAAACTGATCGCGCATTTCAACGTACGCTGCTGAAACCATGCCGCCATTTTTATACATCTTTGACTGAACACCCTGTACCGTCGATTTCAGAGTTATAGGATAGCAACCATTGCCAAACATATAAAGTTTACTAATAATGGTTTGGGTTTTTGTAGCTTCCAGCGTATAAGTTTTGGCAGGGTAGAACATCAGGGTGTCAAACGTGTTATTCCCTGTAATCTTGCCGTTACTGTTAAATACCACTTTGTTGAAACTGATGGTAATGTTGGGATCAGAAAGTTCTGATGTGCCTGATGTATCTGCAAAAACAACATCATGAAAAGCAATACTTCCGCTGCCGTTATTCGACATGCCGCCATTGGGGCGGGGTAAGGTAATGTGCGAATTGCTTCCGCTGAATGTAAGTCCGGTAACAGAAACATTCCATGAACCCGGGGCGTTTCCTTTAATAATTATATCTGACGCGTTCATGTTGATGTTGCGTGTACCTGCAATACTTGAAATAAAATTGTTACAAATCAAATTGTGACCGTTTGTATTGAAAGTGCCTTTAACCATATTGACGGCTTTCAAATCTTCAAAATTATCGAGCATTGTCCAGCCGCCACCTGCGCCACATAAGAAAACATTATTTTTAATTACCTTTCCGCATGTTGTAATTGTTTTTCCGGTGCTCAGCGCTTCGAAATAAAATACGCCACCATAGTTCATCGTCATATTGGGCGATAATGTCAGAGAACCGAAAATTTTCAGGCTGCTGCATGAGCTTCCTTTCCATTCTGGAGTGTACTGTACACCTGTCCAGGTCATATTATTGCAGAATATTACTTCGCAGGTAACCTCTGTATATTGACCTGTGGTTCCGTATGAGTGAAGATCAAAAAATACATTATCAAAAGGTGTAGGCACACAAGCACCCGGTGTGCCACCGCTGGTATAAGCCCAGTGGCTGCTTTCGTTCCAGTTACCTGTACCACCCACCCAATAGAGGTCATGCGCCGGAGGAGACGTGAAGTTCCAACCACTATTATTTGAAAGATTTATGGATGTATTAGCGTTAAATACGGCACCGCCTGTTGCATTAATGTCCTGAAGCAGCAGGTAAGAAAGATTCAGTGTGCCTGATGATTTAAGAAACGTTGCCTGCATTCCCAGCGAATTGGTATACATGTAAGTATAATGTTCGCAAGTGCCGGCAGTAGTCATTGAATTGAGTATTGTTTGAGTTTTGTTGGCACTTAAAATGTAGAGAAATCCCTCAAGGTCGAGATGGTCATAAATATTATTTCCTCCGATAGACGAGTTATATCCAACCATCATTGAATGAAATTTGCCAGTAATGTTTAAGCTCGAAAGGCTTGTCATACCTGAATGTTCAGTAAAATTCACATCATTAAATACAATGGTATCACCTGTTGTATTTGACATACCTGCAGCACCGCTGATAAAATTTATTACCGAGGTGCCACACTGAAAATCAAGATTCGTCGCATTGAACGCCCATGCATTTGATGAAGCACCAATGATATCTATTTCCGATGCGCCAAGTATCAGTTGTCTTTGGTTTGTGTAAGTTGAATTGAAGGAAGAACATTTCACAGTTTTGCTGTTGGTGTTAATACTGCCTGCAATAAAGCACAAGGTGCTGTTTCCGGTGTTAAATTCGTCCAACAGTTTCCATCCGCCATTAGCCTGGCAAAAGGTTACATTATTCTTGAATATCTGACCTGCTGACGTAATTGTGCGACCGGTGGTTGATGATACAAAATATACGAGCCCTTTATAATCAAGAGTCATATTCGGGGAAAAAGTAAGTGAGCCATAAATATTCAGTGAACTCAAAGGAATACCTTTTAGTTCAGGAGTGTTCAATACACCTGTCCATGTCATACTCTGGCAAAAAACATTGGTGCTCGAAATGTTTACAGATTGGCTCGGAATTGTGAAAGAATTTGCATCAAAAAATACATTATCATAAGGAGAAGGAACACAAGCACCGCCTGCTCCACCGCTGGTATACGACCAGTGTGCCGGGTTGTCCCAGGTACCACTATTGCCGACCCAATAAAGGTTGAGAGGTGTCGATGCATTAATGGTCCAGCCTGTATTGTTGCCGAGGTCTACAGAGTTATTTGCTGTAAATGATGATCCTGTTGCAACAATATCCTTAAGTAAAACATAATTAACAACCAGTGGGCTACCGGTTTTATGAATAGTTGCTGTAATACTATCAGTGGTTGAGCGAATAACGGTTGATTGAGTACATGCACCGGCGGTAATCAGAGAGCCTGTGATAGTCTGAGTTTTGCCTTCCTGAAGCTGGTAGATACTCTTTAACAAAGATATATTTACGAACGTATTGTTGCCATAGATTTTACCATTTGATTTTATAACAACACTTGCAAATGTTGCATTGGCTGTTGTGCCGGTACTGATAAGAGCAGTTCCTGTGGAGTCGTTGAAGTTTACAAAATTGTAATTGAGTGTGCCTCCATTTGTGCTTATTTGTGCATTCGCCGAAAGAAAATTGAAGGTGGAGTTTGCGCCGCTGAACGTAAAGTTTACGGCATTTCCATAAAAACTGCCTCTTAAGTTGAGGATTGATGTACCTAAAATAAGTGAACGCAAGTCCGCACCCTGAGAATAAATAGTTCCACAGTTGATAGTTTTATTGTTAGTATTAAAAGTGCCATTCAGAAGATAAATTGATTTATTGGTCATGTTTAGGTCATCTGCTAATGTCCATTGACCTCCAATTCCACAAAAGGTAATATTGTTTTTAAAGACCTGCCCTGAAGTTGTAATAATATTTCCGGCGGTAGTACTTTCAAAATTTATTGCTCCCAAATAATCAAACACCATATTGCTGATAAGAGTCATTGAACCGAACACCCGAAAAATGTATCCATTAATATTGGTGAATTTTGGTTTGTAGAGTGCGCCTGTCCAATCAATATTTCTGGCAGTGTAATTTCCCGCGTTCACTGTTACCACTTGATTGGTATCATAAAATGAGTTCGCATCAAAATATACATCGTCGAATGCTGTAGGAACCTGTAGGTGGTTAATATTGCCCCCGGACGTGGTTACCCAATGGTTTATATCCGACCAGTTTCCTGTTCCACCAACCCAATAGTAGTTTGTGGCCGAAAGTTCACTTCTGCCGATGAGCATCAACAATAGAACTACAATGAGCCGAAAGCATTGCTGGACGCCGCTGCCAGAGAATGTACGGGAAGTCATGTTTTCAGTGTTTTTGAGATTCATGGTCGTATATTGAGTGTTATTATCTTTGATTCGTTTATGGATAAAGCAAAATTACGATAAGACGAACGGCGATTTCAAGGGTATAAACTAGCATATATGACTAGTCAAAAGCCGTGATTATTTATAGGTCATTTGTACTATGGTGCCGTGGTATTTTTCACCTGGATGAAAAAAAACAAAAGGCAGAAAGCGTTTGCTCTCTGCCTGTCTGCCAAACCTAAACCCATGAGAAAAAATTAGTCGTTGTTCGCTTTTTTAGTATTTACAGTTGTTTGAAAGTTCATGGTGAATGCTTGTGTAATCTTTCTATCTTCCTTTAATGTATGCTCTTTTTTGTTAATCTCTGATGTCTGCATATGTGAAACAACCGGTTGCGCTGCTGCAAAATTTACTGCAAATAATATTTTATAAATCAATCCTGTTCTTTGGGCAATCGGGTTTCGTGACAATCGATGCAGAAATCTTTTTGCTGCTTTCATTGAAATAACGTGCGTTAATTATTGTTACTTGGTTTCATATTCGTCAGCCAGAAATGATTCTATGCTGGCGTGCTCAAGCAAGTATTTCGCATTGATTCGGCGCGTTACCTGTCCGGTGGTTTTTGCTGAATTTTTCTTATTGGTGAAATTGTTACCAAATGACCGAGTAGGGTTCTCCTTCTCAAACTGATCGAACTGATAATCATCTATGCAGCTATAACGTCCAAGGTATTTACCATCGATACGCGATTTAGACTTCTTTGCCTTTTTTTCATTCTTTGCTTCTTTTTTATCACCGTCAGTGGTACCATTATCTTTTCCTTTAATCCCACCGTCTGAAATAAATCCTAAGTATGGGTTGTCATTTGCTGTGTTTTGAAGGTTGTCATTATACTGTTTAAGCTGATCTTCCTGAAATTCTATTTCGCGAACAACAATCTTTGGAGCATAAAGTTCACCCAGATATTCTGTTCTTGATGAGGTCTGTTTGTTTTCTGTTTCATACATTATATATGACAGACCATCTGCGCCCATCGCAACTTTATATTCGGTTGAAAGAATCATCCGGTCTTCTGCAATAAGGTCAAATGCATTAATCCCGGCGCTTAAATCATAAGCGCTGTATTGCTTTGTATAGCTGTTTTCGGCATTGATGCCATCAGGTTGCGAAAAAGTGTTGAAGGCAAAAACAAGTGCAAATGCAATCACCAGTGTAACGGAAGAACTGCTGAATTTGCCGTTGTGCGTGGGTTTTGTGTTAATGTTTTTCATCGTGTTAGCTGTTGTAGTAGTGGAGTATTCTGTGGATATAAAGAACTCTGCTACAAAATTACAACGAACAGCGATGCTGCTTCAAGGGGTATATGTCCTGTTTCAATAGGACTTTTTTCCCGTATAAATTTCAGGTTTTTTGACTTGCGAAAATATCAGAAGTATTCGTTGACAAACCTAAATACCCCGATAATGCTCGGGTTTTATGAACAAAATAATAAGCATGACCTTTCTGAATCACATTGGAATGTCAGATGTCTGAGGAGTGTACATTGCTTTTTGAACCGGAGTTTTTGTTTCCTTATTCAAATAGTTCTACCAGGTAATAACAACTTTGCCGACACCTGTATTTACATCGGCCGTTGTGCCATTCGGTGCTGTTGTTCCGGCATAATACGATGAGCCGCCCGAACCGGTACCGTTCACCGATGCAGTGCCGCCGCCATAATATCCTCCACCGCCACCTCCGCACATGTATCCTGTATTGCTTTGAGAACCGCCCTGACCAAATGAGCCACCTGTAGTGCCTCCGGCAGATTGCGTTCCGCCCGTAGTAATCTGCCTGCTCTGACCCGATAAGCCACCTCCGTAACCACCGTTATCTGCATAAGAGCCTCCGTAAGCGCCGCCGCCGCCTCCTGCCACAAGCACTCTGTCTGTTAAGGCCGTTCCTCCAACACGCACATCGCTGCCGCCACCACCGCCACCACCTGTCGAAACACCCGTGCCTCCTCCGTTCCAGCCACCGGCCATAAAAACATTACTGGTGGAAGATCCATCCTGACCATCTCCGCCCACATACACATAAAGTGTTTGACCAGGAGTTACCGTTAACGTTCCGTAGGCATAGCCTCCGCGACCACCGGTATAACCGCTTCCGTTATTATCTCCGCCTTGTCCGCCCCAGGCTTCCAATGTAACAGAAGTTATACACGCAGGTACGGTAAATGATTGCTGTGCGCCTGTGTAATTAAATGTTTGTGTACCATGCACAATTCCGCATGAAGTAACAGAAATAGTATTTGTAGTGGTTGTAGATGTGCATCCGTTTTGTGTTACAACCAGCGAAATATTGTAAGTGCCCGATACAGCCCACTGAACCACCGGATTCTGAACCGTACTGTTTGAAGGTGTTCCGCTTTAGAAAGTCCATGAATAAGAGGCACCCGAAACACCCGGAGTAAAAGTCACGTTTGAGTTTAGGCCGGTGGTCGTTGGATTAAAAGTGAATGCCGACGATGGCGTTTGATTTACAGTTATACTTGTTGTACCGGCTGTGCTGGTGCATCCGCTTATTGACGCAGTTACACTGTAGGTCCCTGTATTTGCAGTAGATGAATTTGGTATTTTGGGATTTTGAAGCGCAGAAGAAAAACCATTCGGACCGGTCCAGTTATAAGTAACATTCGGAATGAAAGAGGCTGTGAGTTTAATGGTATCGCCTGAGCAAACCGGACTATTGTTTCCGGCTATAGGCGCCGATGGCGGAATGCAGGTGCCGCACCATTGATACCATATATTATTATGATAATAGTTCATACAGCCGGTAGTTGTATTAAAAATAATCAGCCCGTCGGCCGGACTGTTAATGGCATTGCGCTGAGCTTCTGACATGCGTGGTAATAAAGCGCCCTGCGAAGTGCTGCTTACATCAAGTATCGCTGATGGATCTGCAGCAGTGCCGGTGGTGTTTATAGATGTTCCTTGCGGGAATGCCACAGTGGCTGCAAGTATAAAAATAACCAGGGGGAGAACTTTTAAAAATTTCATATTAAAATGATTTTTTCGTTCTTAATTCTTCACTATTAATTACCATGTTATGGTCACAAATCCGTTGCCTGTGTTGTAATCAGCCGTGTTTGACTGGCTCAGTCCGATATTATAAGAGCCGCCACCGCCTGCCGAATTATTGGTGCCGCCACCGCCGCCACCCGAATAGCCGCCACCGCCGCCACCGGCATTTCCAACACCATTGGTTGCTGAACCACCGCCACCTCCAAGACCGAAAGTGCCGGCAACATTACCGTTATCACCGGTTGAACCGTTGCTTCCTGCATTCCATCCTTTGCCTCCTCTACCATTCGGATACGAAAAATTGTTCCCGCCATTGGCGCCACCGCATCCTCCTGCTCCGGCATCTCCACCGATACCATTTAAGCCACAGTTGGCTGTAGTTGCACCAAGTCCACCGGACGTCTGTAAGTCGGCGCCGCCACCACCACCGGCAATTATCATCAGGGTTCCGTTGTTATGCACACCCGATCCGCCGCCTCCGGAACCTGTTGACGGGCTGTCAATACCTTTCTGACCAACAACAATAGTAAGTGTCTGACCGCCTGTTACGGGAAATTTGCCGGTCATTTTCGCACCTTTGCCGCCGAGTTTTGAACTTCCATTTCCGCCCTGAGCACCATAAGCCTCTATCGTTACAGTGTCAATGCAGCTGGGAATGGTGAAGGTTTGGATACCTCCGGTATAGGAAAATGTTTGACTGCTGTGAGTGCAGTTTGTAACTATAAAAGTAACGCTTGTGTTTGATGAACAGCCATTCTGATTTACCGTAAGGCTGATGTTATAACTTCCAGTAGCCGACCATTGCACAACAGGGTTCTGAGCCGTACTTGTTGCAGGAGTTCCATTCTGAAATGTCCATGTATAACCTGCTCCGATTACAGTTGGGCTAAAAGTTACATTTTGGTTGATAACGCCTTGTGCCGGGCTTGCGGTAAACGTCGAAACGGGCCGCTGATTTACCGTGGCTGTTGTTGTGGCAAAAGGGCTTGAACAATTGTTTACCGTTGCAGTTACGGAGTATGCACCACTATTGACAACTGCTGCGTTAATCAGAATCGGATTTTGTTGTGTCGATGTAAACCCATTTGGTCCGCTCCAGCTGTATGTTGCATTTGAAATATTGGTAGCTGTGAGCTTCAGCGTATCGCCGGAGCATACGGGGCTATTACTTGAAGCCACCGGAGCATTCGGGGGAATACAATTGCCACACAATTCAAACCATCCGCCATTCTTAAACAAATTAATGCATTTTGATGAAGTGTTAAATATCATCAGCCCTTCAGCAGGATTTACAATCGCATTGCGCTCATTATCGGTCATACGTGAAATCAACACGCCCTTGCTTGAGCTATTGGCATCAAAAATTGCCGATGGATCGGGCGCAGCACCGGTGGTATTTACGGCAGTGCCTTGCGAATATCCGGATAACGTTATTATTATGAAAAAAAAGGATAGCAATGTTTTTTGAAATTTCATACAAAGAAGTATTTACTATTAGCATGAGTTTAGCGCAACAAATTTGTAAAAAAAAAGCCGTGCGGTCGCTCCATTTAAACTAATTCTTAGTTTTTAGTTCTTAATTCTTCACTATTAATTACCAGGTGATGGTCACTTTACCGTTTCCGCTCTGCACGCCGATAGTTGTTGAGCCGTTAGTAACCCCACCAATATACGATGATCCGCCGCCGCCGCCGGCACCGTAACCTGACCCGCAGATAACACCGCCGCCGCCGCCGCCGCCATACCAGCCGCCGCCGCCACCACCTGAATAACTCATGTCGCTATGGCAATTATCCGCGTCACCGCCAATACCAAACTGCCCCGGTGTGGCGTAAAGACCTGCATTTGAAAATCCGGCTGCACCGCCCGCAGTCTGTGTTCCTCCGCCACCGCCTGTTTCAAGTGAGCAGTCGTTCTGTCCGTTGCAACCTGCCTGACCAATCAGCGCACCGCCATCACCGCCATTGTCACCGTTATTATTATTAACAAGCGGAGCACCACCGCCACCGCCACCAACAATTACTCTGTCGTTGAGTGTTGTCCCGTTCACTCTGATGTCTGACGCGCCACCACCGCCACCTGCAGTGAAACCTATACCACCGCCGTTCCAGCCGCCCATGTCATATCTGTAGTTACCTCCATTTCCTGTTCCCGTTGGGAATCCTTCACCTTGTCCTCCAACATAAATATTAAGTGATTGTCCGGGAGAAACTGCGAGTGTTCCGGTGGCATATCCACCAAAACCGCCTGTTCCAAACCAGCTCTGACTGCAGTTGCCTCCTTGTGCTCCCCATGTCTCAACTGTTATGGAAGTGATACAAACAGGAACTGTGAACGTTTGCACTGCGCCGGTATAATTAAAGGTTTGGGAACCGTGAGTTATATTACACAAAGTAATGGTAATGCTGTTAGACGTAATAACTGATGTACAACCGTTCTGAGCAACGGTAAGGCTGATATTGTAAGTTCCGCTTGTAGCCCACTGAACAACCGGGTTCTGTGCAGTACTCGTTGCCGGCGTACCGTTCTGGAATGTCCATGAATAGGATGCGCCGCTTACGGTTGGCGTGAATGTAACATTGCTGTTTATTCCTCCGATTGTCGGGGTAAATGTAAAGGTTGAAACGGGCGTTTGATTCACCGTAACATTAACGTTAGCGATATTACTTGAGCACCCGCCTGCTGCAACACTTACGCTGTACTGACCGGCATTGGCAACTGTCGAATTAGGAATCTTTGGATTTTGCAGGTTGGATGAAAATCCGTTCGGTCCTGTCCAGGTATACGTAGTGTTTGGAACGGTTGATGCCGTGAGTTTTATAGTATCGCCTGAACACACGGGACTGTTGCTTCCCGCAACGGGTGCTACAGGAGGAATGCAGTTTCCACACAGCTCGTGCCACAGTCCGTTTTTAAATAAATTAATGCATTTTGTGTCCGTATTATAAATAATCAGACCATCGGCCGGATTGACAATGGCATTACGCTGCACTTCAGTCATGCGTGGCAATAAGGCGCCTTTATCAATGCTGCTTACATCAAGTATAGCCGATGGGTCGGCAGGACTGCCCGTAGTATTAATAGCCGCTCCCTGCGAAAAAACAGCTGTGGCTGATACTGACATTGAAAATGCAAAAATGATAGTTTTTAATAATTTCATTATTCATTTAAATTTAAAACTGTTACCTATTACTTATTAATTGTTTCTACCATGTAATAATAATCTGTCCATCACCCACTTTGACGCCTCTTGTGTGAACAACATTAGAAGAACCGGTAGGCGTTACATAATTGCTTCCGCCACCGCCGCCACGGCAATTGCCGCTTCCGGCACCACCATACCATCCAGAGCCGCCACCATAACCGTCGCATCCGCAACCATTATTGCTGTTGCCTCCGTAACCGAATCCACCGGAAACAATTGGATTATTCATGCTTGAACAGGTTCCTGTTCCGCTGCCAGTTTGAGTTCCACCCTGACCGCCCGCGTCAGCAGGTACACGATAGCCATCTTCGCCGGTAAGGCCGCCGCCTTTGCCTCCAACAACCTCAAGGCTGCTCCAGTAGCTTCCTCCGCCACCACCGGCACCCACAATAATACGTTCATTCAGTGAAGTTCCGCCTTGCCTGATATCAGAAGCGCCACCTCCGCCATAACCTGAGCCTGCTCCTGGACCGCCACCATTGAATCCGCCGTTAACACCTGAACCTTGTGAGCCAACATAAATTGTAAGTGTTTCGCCCGGTGTAACGGTGAGAGTGGCTGAAGCCAGTCCGCCATAGTTAGTATTGCCACTGTAGCCTGAGCCTCCCTGCGCTCCGTAAACGCTGGCAGAGATACTCGTCACACATACCGGCACCTGCCAGGTCTGCGCTGAACCGGTATAATTGAATGTCTGACTTCCATGAATGCTTCCGCAAGAACTAATGGTAATATTGTTTGTGGTAACTCCAGATGTGCACCCGGCTTGAGTTACGGTCAAGGTGATATTGAATGTACCGGTAGTGCCCCATTGTACAACAGGATTCTGTATAGTGCTTGTGGCAGGTGTTCCTCCCTGAAATACCCAGCTATAGGTTGCTCCGGTAACATTTGGCGTGAACGTAATATTGGTATTGATACCTGCACTTGTAGGATTCATTGTGAACGCTGACGACGGTGACTGATTAACCGTAACCGTTGTAACAGCGGCACTGCTGCTGCATGCACCTACTGTAGCTACAACACTGTAAATGCCTGAATTTGCCGTAGAGGAATTCGGTATTTTGGGATCTTTAAGTGTTGAAGTAAACCCATTTGGTCCTGTCCAGCTGTATGTAGCATTTGGAACCGCCGTTGATGTCAGTTTTATCGTGTCGCCTGAACAAACTGGGCTGTTGTTTCCTGCAACCGGTGTCGCGGGAGGCACGCAATTGCCACATATTTCAAACCAGGAACCGCTTTTAAACAGGTTGATGCACTTTGTAACCGTATTATAAATAATCAGACCGTCGGCCGGATTAACTATGGCATTGCGCTGCACATCGGTCATGCGCGGCAATAGGGCGCCTTTATCGATGCTGCTTACGTCAAGTATAGCGGACGGGTCGGCAGCGCTTCCGGTATTATTAATAGCTGCACCCTGCGGGAAAACTAATGAAACCGAAATCATTAGAAATACAAAGAATATTGCTTTTTTGAAATTCATGATTGCATCCTTTATGTTACATGGAAATATTCTGCCCGGTGTTAACGGCGATTCAATATTATACTAATATAAATACATTGACAAATTTAGGATTTTTGTCGGAAATGAGTGCCATTGAAGCGTTTATTTATCAATTTGGATGATATTATTTTCAATAGTGACCAATTATTTAGGAATTAATTAACTTTGTGCAAGCACCTGCTTTTTGGGTATTTTCCCTGAAGGCATAAAAATAATACTCATGAAAAATATCAACATTCTTATCGTTGAGGACGAAAAGCTTATAGCTCTTTCACTTAAACGAAATTTAACCGACGACGGTATCAATGTTATGGCTATTGCCGACGAAGGGAATTTAGCGTTGGAACTTGTCCATGAGCTCAAACCGGATTTGGTTATAATGGACGTGATGATAAAGGGCGACCTGACCGGTGTTGATGTATCAGAGAAAATCAGGGAGTTTTCCTCAGTTCCGATTATTTTCACTTCGGCTGTTACTACAGATGATATCCTTACAAGAGCAAAAGCGGTGCGCCCATATGGATATTTAGTGAAACCGGTTAACTACGATGAACTGAAGGTGAGTGTTGAGATTGCGGTAAGCAATTACAAATATGAACAGGACCTTTCGCGACAGAAAAAATTCTTTTGTTCATGTATGGAAGCTATTCCGGCAGGAGTGGCTATTGCCGGTCCCGATGGTAATCTGTTGTGTTGCAATCACGCTTTTTGCCTTATCGCGGGAGGTGACCCTGCTACTATCAAAGGTAAGAACATACGAGAATTGATGCCGTGCCCCGAAGTAGATTCCATTTTAGAATGTCAGACGGAAATTGATGTGCCTGGAGAGTTTCCCATTGTCTATTTAAACAAGGAAGGTTTGAATGTGCCTGCTCAAATGAATTACAATAGGGTAGATGATGATATTGATGAAGGGATACTTCATATTTTTTCATTCCCCGTTGAGTTCCTGAAAAAATAATTCTACTTAGCAGCGTCCGTCATTCCAGATGCGCCATGCCCACTCAGCCTGAAGAAAGAACATCTTCAGCCCACTGATGGTGTCGGCTCCGTATTTCCTGCCTTCATTCATGAACTCAGTAATAGGAGGGTTATAAACCATGTCGTACAACAGGTGCTTATCCGTTAGAAACTGATAGGGAATATCCGGCTTTGCGGTATCGCCGGGAACCATGCCAACAGGTGTAGCATTAATAATAATCAGATTATCGGTGATGCTCTCTTGAGTAAGGTCAGCATAGGTCATTATATTTTCTCCCTGCTTTTCGCGGGAAACAAACTTAAACGGGATATGATACATGCCCAGAATATAGGCTGCTGCCTTCGAGGCGCCACCGGTTCCCAGTATCAAGGCCGATTTGTGATAGCTTGATAGGTGAGGCCTTATAGAACGTTCAAATCCTATAACATCGGTATTATAGCCGTGCAGTATGTTTTTGCCGTTCTCATGTTTTATTTTAATAACATTTACAGCACCTGTGGCTACTGCAGTGTCATCAATTTCATCCAGCATCGGTATTATTATTTCCTTGAAAGGGAGGGTGACATTTAATCCTTCAAAAGGAATATTGGAAAGCAATAAAGGCAGTAATTCTATGCTTGAGAGCTCATACGGGCGATACATAGTTTCGGCTATCTTTTCTTTGCGGAATTTATTTGTAAAATATTCAGCCGAGAAAGAATGTGAGAGTGGATAACCGATCAACCCGAAATGTCTCAAAAAATAATTAACAATTAATAATTAATAATGAACAATGAACAATGAACAATGAACAATGTTTCTACTATAATCTATCCTTTAACTTTTAACTCACGACTCACGACTCACGACTCACGACTCACGACTCACGACTCATAACTCACGACTCACGACTCATGACTTACGACTTTTTTTTCTGTTCTTGTAAAATTTGTAAACGTAATAAATGACAGCTAAAAGAAGCACTGCAACTACAACATAATCTATAATGTGGCTGTACTTCATAATTTCGCCCCAGTTCTTTTTCAGAAAATATCCGGCAACAGTGAGTATCGAATTCCAGATACCTGCACCTATCAGTGTGTAGATGGAAAATTTCCAGAGGTTCATTTTACTGATACCGGCAGGGATGGAGATAAGATGGCGTACAACAGGAATGAAGCGGCATACAAATACTGTTACGTCCCCACGTTTACTGAACCATTTTTCGGTAACGTCCAGATCGCTTTTATCAAGTAACAGATACTTTCCCCATTTTTCAACCAGCGGTCTGCCGCCGGCTGCGCCCATCCAGTAACCAATCAGTGAGCCAATAATACTTCCAAGTGTGCTGAAGAAAATAACGCCCAGGAAAGACATTTTACCATCAGAGATTAAAAATCCTGCAAATGGCATTACGGCTTCGCTGGGAACAGGTGCTACCATACTCTCAAGGGCCATCAGTATTAAAAGACCCAGATAACCCAACTTCGAAATAAAGGCGGTAGCCATCGCTGCTATCCATGCTGTCAAACCCATACTGAATTGTATAAATTAGTTTTCAATCATTACGCCGATAAAATTATTCAAATTATCTGCAACCTTAAATTTTATTTTTTTTAAGCTCTTCAGGAAGATATTCAAAAAAAGTATCGCCCCTTAATCCAAGGCGAAGCGCTTCAAGTGCTATCAGCTCGTTGGGTGCTACATTACCCAGATTAGCATTCGCGCCAATCTTTTTTATGAACCAGACTTGTTGCGATTTGAGCGGTGTTTCCCATAATACACTGTCAGCGCCTACCTTTGCAATAATCTCGTCTATCAGTTCGCTTTCGGCTTTGCCTGCGCTGTTAAAGATTCCTACATTGCCACCTTCGCGGGCTTCGGCAATAACTTTAAATGCACCGGCCTCAAGCTCCGATTTCATACCATTTATCCATTCAGCAGTGCTCAGATGTACGTTTTCATCTTTCGAACCAACTTCAGACAAAACAGTGAAATCCTGTGCCAGTTTTTTGATGTATTCGCATTTCTGCGAATGTTCCATTTTCATCGAGCCGTCCGATACTTCAACGGTTTCAAGCTTCAGCCGCTTTGCCAGCTTTACATAGTCGTCAAACATGCCTCGTATTACAAAGGCTTCGAACAGCGTTCCGCCAAGGTATACGCGTATTCCGGCACGGTGAAATACCTTTACTTTATCTTCAAGACTTCCTACCACAGCTGAAGTGCCAAACCCAAACTTAACAAAATCGGCAATATAACCTCCTGCCGAAACCATGTTTTCACACTCTCTAAGGCTAAGGCCTTTATCCATAACCATAGTGATTCCGCTTTCCCGCGGCTTTTCGGGCCGTGACGGAATAAAGGGCAACGTATAGTTCATATCCCGAAATTATTTGGACTTATTTTTTATAAAATTCTATCAGGTCGGTTACACCGCTGTTCAGCTTAAGCTGGGGAAGATAATCAAGCAGGTCAATATAACCGCGATAGTCGAGGTTTAACGACTCCTCGAGTTTTAAAAGTGCTTCTTTTTCCAGTCCGGCAATGAAAAGATAACCGGCATGACGGTATTGAAATGCTGCATTCTTAGGCTGTTCCAGAATACCTTCGGCAATAGAATCAATGGCTTGTTCAATTGTCCCTGTTTCGGCTATCACTTCCGAAATGTCTATCCAGATATCGGTATCTTTAGGATTTAATTCACAAACCTTCCGATAGGATTCAAGCGATTTTTCGAGCATGCCCGTTTTGTACTGCAAATCACCCATAATATACCAGTAGTCGGCATTGATGGGCTCAATTTTAATGGCATTCGCCATAAAAAACTGTGCCTTAATAAAATTTCCGGTTTCCTCGTGAACCACACCAAGACCCATCCATGCATCTGCCAGAAACTCATCAATCTCAAGTGCTTTATTATAATTCTCGGTAGCCTGATCGTACATTTTAAGCTTTTCGTAGCACTCACCCATATAATAATAGGTCATGGCATCAGCTTCCTCAATTTCCAGAATTTCTTGGTACACCGCAATGGCTTCCTCATAGCGTTCCAGATTGATAAAGGCATTGGCTTTATTAAAGAAGCCCGAGATAAACGTAGTATTGATAGCTATTACATAATCATTGGCCTCAATTGCTTTTTCATACAATTCGAGATTGCTGTAGGCAATGCCGAGGTTAAACCATGCAACATCCGAATATGGATTTTCGTCGATGTACAGGTTGAAAAACTTAACAGCTTCCTCGGTTCTGTTCAACACTTCAAAGCAATACCCCAGTTCATACAAAATACTGTCGTTGGCAGGGTCTGCTTTAATGGCTTTTTTTAAATAGAACAGCGCTTTGGTATAATTGCCGGTATTCTGATATTCATATGCAATATTCGCAAAGATATCGGCAGGTTCATCAAACGACTCAGCTGCTTTTTTGTAAGCTTCTATAGATTTTTCGTAATGCTTAAGCTGGCTGTATATACTGGCTTTAACAAGTGTTATGTCCGGATCTTCACCATATTTCCGTTCAATCTGCTCAAGCATGTTGAGGGCTTTCTCAGGTTTGTCGGAAGAGGCGAGGAGCTGTGCTTTTTTTAACAGGAATGTGTGCGTATAAGGATGCTGCTGCATGGCCAGTTCAATGGCGATGTCAGTTTTTTTAAGGTTATCTTTTTCGAAATAATAGTCAATAATATCTTCGTACTCTTCTACGTCAAAGAAGCATTGCCCCTTTTCCGAAAGCATGTTTTCAAAGCGGGTAACCAAGTCGATGATGTAATTTTCATCAAAATCTTCAAAATCTTCATTCATAGCCATCAAATAATAATCTAAAGTACAAAATTACGAATAAAATGCAAGAAAAGTAAGGAAATTTGTAAACAACTGTTTATAATTATTTACTGTCAATGCGCTTCAAATAGACGGATAAGCATTATTTTTGCCACAAAATGACCTATGACACTTATCAAATCTATTTCCGGGATCAGAGGCACAATAGGAGGAAAACCGGGCGACGGCCTCAGCCCCATGGATATCGTAAAATATACCTCAGCCTTCGCCTCGTTTATTCTTACTGAAAGTGGTAAAAAGAAACCGCTTATCGTTGTTGGCCGTGATGCACGCCTTTCAGGCGATATGGTTAACCGCTTGGTAACAGGCACGTTAAATGCCATGGGCGCTGACTCTGTCGATATTGGACTCAGTACAACACCCACCGTTGAAATGGCGGTTACCGAGCTAAAAGCCGATGGCGGTATCATTATTACTGCCAGCCATAATCCGAAGCACTGGAACGCCCTGAAACTGCTTTGCAGTTCAGGCGAATTTCTGAATAACGAACAGGCTACAGAACTGCTCAGAATTGCAGAAAATAATGTTCCGTTATATGCCGAAATTATTGGTATCGGACATAATACCATGAATGATGCGATGATTGACATGCACATACGGAAAGTTGTGGACCTTCCGCTGGTGGATGTTGATGCTATCAAAAAAGCAAATTTCTCCGTAGCCATCGATTGCGTAAATTCAACCGGTGGAATAGTGCTGCCGCGTCTTCTTAAAGCACTTGGCGTTACCAAAGTCACGGAGCTTTACTGCGAGCCCGACGGCCGCTTCCCGCATAACCCGGAGCCATTGCCCGAGAACCTTCAGGAGCTTTCGGCAACGGTTACTAAAAATAACAACGATGTCGGTTTTGTAGTTGACCCCGACGTTGACCGCCTTGCTATTGTGTGCGAAGACGGCGAAATGTTCGGCGAAGAATATACCCTGGTTGCCGTGGCTGATTATGTACTTAAAAATAAAGCCGGCAACACCGTTTCTAATCTGTCGTCAACTTCTGCTTTGCGCGACCTCACTATAAAGCACGGAGGTACATACACACCTTCGGCTGTCGGCGAAGTAAATGTGGTTGACATGATGAAAAAAACCAATGCCGTGATTGGCGGTGAAGGTAATGGCGGTGTTATATTCCCGGAACTGCACTACGGACGCGACGCTTTGGTGGGGATTGCACTGTTTCTGAGTCATCTGGCGCGCTTCGGAAAAAGCTGTTCCACACTTCGGGCTACTTACCCGAATTATTTCATGTCGAAAAATAAAATTGAAGTTTCGAAAGATACCGATACGGCACTGATTCTTGATAAGCTGCGCGAAAAATATAAAAGTATGCCGCACTCATTGATAGACGGCGTTCGCATTGATGTGAGCCCTACCGAATGGGTGCATCTGCGCCGCTCAAACACTGAATCTATTATTCGTATTTATTCTGAAAGCGATTCAACGTCCAAAGCAGAACATCTGGCACGCAAATTTGTTCAGGATATTCGCGAAATCCTAAAAATAAACACCGAAGATTGACAAAGGGGAAATTGCCTTTGCTTAAAAAAATGATATACTTTGATAACGCGGCAACCACTCCTCTTGCCCCCGAAGTAATTTCGGTGATGCATCAGGTAATGACCGAAATTCCGGGGAATCCATCGTCTACACATGCTCTGGGTCGCAAAGCACGCGTACTTATTGAGGATGCTCGCCTTACTGTTGCCGGAATATTAAAAGTCAGTCCGGCTGAAATATTTTTTACCTCATCGGGTACCGAAGCACTAAACACGGTATTATTTAGTGCAGTTTTGGACAGCCGAATCAAGAACATCATTTCAAGCCGCCTCGAGCATCACGCAGTGCTTCATACGCTGGAAATCATTGACAAAAGGGGATGGGCGAACGTTCATTTTGTGAATACCGACGCTGCCGGGCATGTTTCACTCATTCATCTTGAGGAGTTACTTTCTGAAAATGAAAAAAGTATGGTGTGCCTGATGCTCGCGAATAATGAAATCGGGAATCTGCTTCCGTATAAAGAAGTAGCTGAATTATGCCATAAAAATGATGCTCTTTTTCTAACCGATGCTGTTCAGGCAGTCGGCAAAATGAAGCTCAACCTGGCTAACTCCGGAATCCATTTTGCAGCCTGCTCAGGACACAAATTTCACGGCCCGAAAGGAATCGGAATTTTGTATATCAACAAAGATGTTACAATTAGTCCGCTTATTTATGGAGGCGGGCAGGAACGCGAAATGCGCTCCGGAACCGAGAATATTTACGGTATCGCCGGCATTGCAAAAGCCATGGAGGTTTCGTATGCTTCTTTTGATGAAAAAACGGCGCATTTACGGGCACTTAAAAACCGAATGATTGAAGCGTTGAAATTGAATTTTTCAGGAGCGATTTTTAACGGCGATTGCGAATCAAACGGGCTTATCAATCTGTTGTCGGTTTCATTGCCGACCAAATCCCGCTCAGAAATGCTTTTACAGCGATTGGATATGGACGGTGTGGCTGTTTCGGGCGGAAGTGCCTGCTCATCGGGCGCGCTCGGCACTTCTCATGTTATGGACGCCTTGGGAAAGAATCACGAACTGCCTGTTATCAGGATTTCGTTCAGCCGTTATAATACGTTTGAAGAAGTAGATCAATTTATCGAAGTCTTAAAGAAGGCTTATAAGTAGCGATGCGCGAATGCCGCGTTCAGATTTCTTCATATTAATTACCAAAAATACCATCGTATGCTCTATTTATTACTGGCCATAATGTTCACGACAACCATCATGTTATTGTTCAAACTTTTTGATCGGTATAAAGTGGATAATCTGGTTGCCATCACGGTCAATTACGCGGTTGCTGCCTGTTTTGGCTTTTTTCTCTCACCTGTAAGGATGAGTCCCGCAACGATTATCGGTCAGCCATGGTTTTGGGTGGCTCTAGCCGCCGGTGCATCGCTCATCATCACCTTTCTGATTTATGCATTGTCAACGCAAAAAGTGGGCATTGCCATTTCGGCCGTTACCGGAAAAATGTCGGCAGTTATTCCGGTAATGATTGGTATACTGATGTTTAGAGAAAGCATGAATGCGCTGAAAATCATTGGTGTAATACTGGCATTGGTTGCTTTCTGGCTCACGTTTAAAAAGGAAAAAGCCGGTAAAATTGAATGGAAATACCTGTTTCTGCCGTTTCTGCTCTTTGTCGGTAACGGAGCCAATGATTCCCTCTTTAAAATAGCTCAGGCATGGTATATCCCGAATGAAAATATTACTTTTTTTCTTGCCTGTACTTTCGGAATATCACTGCTGATGGGACTTTTGGTACTGGTAATCCGGATTATCATAAAAAAGAAATGGCCGGATATTAAAAGTATCATTGCCGGTATTTTACTCGGACTGGCAAACTGGGGCGCGACCTATTTCTTTTTCCTCGGACTGACCAATTTCGACATTTCCGTGTTTGTACCTGTTTTCAACGTCAGCATTGTGATATTAAGCGCCTTAAGCGGATTGCTGCTGTTCCGCGAAAAACTCAGGCTGATAAACTGGATAGGAATCGCATCGGCCGTAGCGGCCATTTTGCTCATTGCGTTTTCGTAAGTTCGGCTGCTTTGAATATCCGACATATTTTACACACCTAATCGACTTAGATACGTAACGGTTTTGATTCGGATTTCATTAAAAAAATCACCTCTGTATAATAATATGTGCATTTTGATGTTTTAATATTCAATTAATTGTACTAATTTTGCGCCCATGTTTAAAAAAGCCGTCACCTTTACATTTATATTGCTGACAGTCATATTGTTATACTCCTGTACCAGCTATCGTCAGGTGCTTAAGAGTACCAATACGTCGTATAAGTACAAAATGGCCGTTGGATATTATAACAAAGGCGATTACCATCGTGCACTGCAGCTTTTTGATGAACTGCTGATTTATTATCGCGGAAACGACACCTCCGAAAAGATAAATTACTACAATGCTTTCTGCTATTACGGTCAGGGTGATTATCTGCAGGCAGGTTATTATTTTCTTAAATTTACCTCTACCTTTCCCACCAGTAAATACACTGAAGAATGCCTCTATATGAGCGCTTTCTGCCAATCTCTATATTCACCTGATTACAGTCTGGATCAAACCATAACCATTGAAGCCATCAAAGGACTTCAGTTATTTGTTGACCAATACCCGAAAAGCGAGCGTGTAAAAGACTGCAACAAACTCATTGACGACCTCAGAGGCAAGCTGGAACAAAAATCATATGAAGTGGCACGGCTTTATCTGAAAATTGAAAGTTACCCTGCAGCAGTTATCTCTTTTAAAAATCTGCTGAAGGAATTCCCGGATACCCGCTTCAGGGAAGATGCCTATTTCTACATTCTCAAATCACAATACCTGTATGCTCTAAACAGCATAGAAAATAAGAAAAAGGAGCGGTTTAGCGCTTCAGCGGATGCCTATAATGCGCTGTTGTCAACCTATCCGACAACAAAATACCTCAACCAGGCAAATGTAATTTATAAAAGCATTACCAAAGAGTTGAGTAAACCACCCAAAACGAAAAAATCATAAAATAGCGATATGGATTATAAAAAAGTAAAAACAGAACCGGTAGCCGTTACACGCAACATTTCTGACTTCACAAAAAATTACAGCAATATTTACGAAGCTGTGGTTATCCTTTCCAAAAGAGCCAATCAGATTGCTTCGGAGATTAAAGAAGAGCTGAACGGCAAGATTGAAGAGTTCGGCACCAACACCGATAATCTTGAAGAGATCTTTGAAAATCGCGAGCAGATTGAAATCGCTAAATTCTACGAACGCCTTCCCAAGCCGACATTACTTGCTATCAATGAGTTTTTGCACGACCAGATTTATGTAAGAAATCCTCTTGCCGAGATTCAGGAAAGCACTTTATAAAAGCATCGCAATGCTACAGGGCAAAAAGATTATTCTGGGAATTACGGGAAGCATTGCTGCCTATAAAATTCCTTTACTTGTGCGTTTGCTGATTAAAAATGGGGCAGAGGTGCAGGTACTGATGACACCTGCTGCCCGCGATTTTGTTACCCCGCTTACACTTTCTACACTTTCGCTGCATCCGGTGATGTGCAACGGGTTCGACCCCGCCAATGGCAAATGGAACAGCCATGTGGAAATGGGCAACTGGGCCGATGCTATTGTGCTGGCACCGGTCACCGCCAACACACTTGGCAAAATGGCAAACGGACTTGCCGATAATCTGCTTGTGGCAACTTATCTTGCTGCAAAATGCCCGGTGTATTTTGCTCCTGCCATGGATTTGGATATGTACCGGCATCCTTCCACCCAAAAAAATATTGCAGCACTTCAATCATACGGTAATATCCTCATTGAGCCTCAAGAAGGAGAACTTGCCAGCGGACTTTGCGGCGCAGGCCGCATGGAAGAACCGGAGCAAATCCTCGCCATTCTGGCCGAAGGGTTAAAAAAAAAATCCCTGCTGATAGGTAAAACGGCTCTTGTTACGGCCGGCCCGACTCATGAAGCTATCGACCCCGTTCGTTTTATAGGCAACCAATCAGGTGGCAGAATGGGCATTGAAATTGCCCGCGGACTTGCCATGCGCGGCGCAGATGTAACCCTTGTCTGCGGGCCATCCAATATAGAAATATCACACAGAAATATACATCTCATAAAAGTTACTTCTGCCGCGGAAATGTTTGAAAAATGCTCCGGCGTTTTCGCAGCATCGGATATCGTTGTTATGGCGGCAGCGGTTGCCGATTATACACCCGCCCATCCGCTCGAAAATAAAATCAAGAAAGATGGTAAGGCGCCGATAACGCTTGAGCTGAAGCCAACCATCGATATTCTCGGAACCTTGGGGAAACTCAGGTCGGCAAATCAGGTACTTGCCGGGTTTGCCCTTGAAACAGAAAATGAACGCGGCAACGCTTTGAAAAAACTGCATAATAAAAACCTCGACTTCATCGTTCTTAATTCGCTGCGGGATGCAGGTGCCGGTTTTGGGCATTCGACCAATAAAATCAGCATACTCAAGGCTGATGGATGTGAGAAGGAATTTCCCCTCAAATCTAAAGCTGAAGTTGCTGCCGATATTATTGATGAAATTGAAAATATCCTGAAGGAAAAAAAATAGTATATTTGTTCAGATGCAACGTATGAAAAAACTTCTGGCTTCTTTAATACTGCTGTTCATTGTTCCGATGGCAATGGCGCAGGAACTCAACTGCATGGTTACGGTCAATTCGCAGCAAATTGAAGGTTCGGATAAAAGTGTTTACGAAAACCTTCAGAAGGCAATCCGTGAATTTATGAACGAGCGCAAATGGACGGGCTACGTTTATAAAATTGAAGAACGTATTGAATGCAGCATTCTGATTACGCTGTCCGAAAGGATTTCGAACGAAGAATTTAAAGGCACGATTCAGGTGCAGTCGCGCCGTCCTATCTTCCAGTCATCGTACAATTCGGTAATGCTCAACCTGCTCGATAAAGATTTTCAGTTCAAATATCTTGAATCAACACCGCTTGATTTCGATGAAAACAGCTTTCAGTCTAATCTCACTTCAGTACTGGCATTTTATGCAAATTTGATTATCGGACTTGATTTTGATTCCTATTCGGTATATGGCGGCTCTCCTTACTATAATAAATGCCAGACCATTGTAAATAACGCGCAAAATACTGCCGACAAAGGTTGGAAAGCATACGAGAGCAAGAAAAACCGCTACTGGATTATCGAAAACCTGCTGAATAAATCGTATTCACCGATAAGAGAATGCTTATATCTGTACCACCTGAAAGGTTTAGATGCGATGAAAGAAAATGTTGAACTGGGACGTGCACAAATTACTGCAGGTTTAGAAAAAGTTCAGATGGTGAACCGCGATAAACCCGGATTGTATCTTATTCAGTTGTTTATTGATACCAAGCGCGACGAACTTATAAATATTTATTCCAACGCTCCGGCCAACGACAAACCTAAAATTGTGAATCTTCTTAAGGAAATTGACCCTGCTCATTCGGGCGATTATAATAATAAGATTCTGAACGCCGCTGGGATAAAATAATCAATTCAATTACCGGAATCATGCTGCAGCACCTTTCAGTAGAAAATTACGCGCTCATCGATAAGCTGGAAATTGATTTTGAAGATGGCTTTTCAATTATTACCGGCGAAACCGGTGCAGGCAAATCCATATTACTGGGAGCACTGGGTCTTATTCTTGGTCAACGGGCCGATTCGCAGGTATTATCAGACAAATCCAGAAAGTGTATTATTGAAGGCGTTTTCCTGATAAAGGATTATAACCTCGATGACTTTTTTGCTGAGAATGACCTTGATGCCGGCGACACGGCCATACTGCGCAGAGAAATTACGCCCGAAGGAAAATCAAGAGCCTTTATTAACGATACGCCGGTTAATCTTAACATTCTTAAAGAAATCTCCGACAGACTTGTTGATATTCATTCCCAGCATAAAAATCTTTCGGTAAACGAACATTCGTTCCAGCTTTCTGTTATCGACGGCTTTGTCGGACATAATGCCTTACTCAAAAAATACAAAGCCGAATACAATACGCTGATGAATTTCCAGCGGCAAATGCAGGAGTTGGAAAAAAAAGAACTGCAGGCCCGTACAGATCAGGATTACTTTCGTTTTCTGTTTGATGAACTTGACAATGCTGCTCTGAAAGAAAACGAACAGGAGAACCTTGAAGCCGAACAGGCCGTTCTCAGCCATGCAGAAACAATCAGTATTACGCTTTCTAAAGTTACAAACGCATTTTCGGGTGACGATTTAAATTTACTCGGTACCCTAGCCGAAACGATTAATCAGCTTGACCAGGTGGCGCGCTACCATGCCGATATTGCTGCGCTCACCGACCGGTTGAAAACAACCTACATCGAAATAAAAGATATTGCCGGCGAAACTGCCGCTCTTGAAGATAAAATTCAGCACGACCCGGCACGCATGGAAACTGTGAATGCAAGGCTCGACCTGTTGTACCGTCTGCAGCACAAACACAGGGTTTCTACCGTGAATGAACTGCTTACGCTGAAGAATGAACTGGACGATAAATTGTTGGCTATAGTTTCGCTTGAAACGCAGATTGCTGAACTCAGAGGCACAATCGAAAATCAGACTGAAAGCTGCACCGGCATTGCATCCAAACTTTCGGAAGCTCGCAAAAAAGCCATTCCGCAGATGGAGAAAAAGCTGGCGGCTGTTCTCAAGCTGCTTGGTATGCCCGACGCTCAGCTTAAAATTGCCCATGAAATTTCAACATCACTTAAACCGGAAGGCTTCGACCATATCACATTTCTGTTCACCGCCAATAAAGGCATGGAGCCAAAAGGTCTGTCGAAAGTAGCCAGTGGCGGCGAATTGTCGCGCCTGATGCTTGCGGTAAAATCGCTGGTATCGCAGCGCAGCCTGCTTCCTACAATTATATTTGACGAAATAGACAGCGGCGTATCGGGCGAAACTGCCGGCAAAGTGGGTAAGATACTTTCCGGAATGGCCGATTTTATGCAGGTTGTAGCGATTACGCATTTGCCGCAAATTGCCGGTATGGGCAAAAACCATTATTTCGTTTATAAAAAGAATGAAGGCGGACTGACACGTTCTTATATTCGCAAACTCACAGAAAGTGAACGCGAGCAGGAAATTGCACAGATGCTCAGCGGCGAAAATTATTCGGACGCTGCACTGAAAACTGCCCGTGAACTGCTCAGCACAAAGTAATCAATCATTCCATGACATACAATCTGTTAAAAGGTAAAAAAGGCATTGTTTTCGGTGCCCTCAACGAACATTCCATTGCGTGGCACGTTGCCGAAAAAGCACATGCCGAAGGCGCAGAACTGTTGCTCAGCAATATGCCGGTAGCTTTGAGAGTAGGTACGCTGGGCATACTCGCTGAAAAGCTTGGTACTATTGTTATTCCTGCCGACGCCACCCTTATTCCCGATCTTGAAAATCTGTTTGCAAAAGCGATGGAATATTTTGGCAGTCCTGTGGATTTTATACTGCATTCAATAGCGATGTCGCCGAATGTCCGCAAAGGGAGAAAATACGATGACATTGATTATGATAACTTTCATAAAACCCTCGATGTTTCTGCACTTTCGTTGCATAAAATGCTGCAGGTTGCGAAAAAAGCCGGTGCATTAAATACAGGTGCGTCCGTTGTTACTATAAGTTATATCGCGTCCCAGCGCGCTATGCCCGGCTATGGCGATATGGCTGAAGCCAAAGCGATGCTTGAATCCATCGTTCGAAGCTTTGGATATATTTATGGAAAAGAACAGCAGGTGCGTATCAATGCAGTAATGCAATCGCCCGTTCAAACACCTGCTACATCTGTAGTACCGGGGATGGCGGCAATTATTGACCACAGTGCACTTACGGCGCCTCTGGGAAACGCAGGTGCCGATGATTGTGCAAATGCATGCATGGCCTTATTTTCAGACCTTACGTCGAAAATTACCATGCAGACCATATTTAATGACGGTGGTTTCTCCGCGATGGCCCAATAGTAACTAAAACTTCACGGTGAGTTTTATGCCGTTGCCCGGACTGCTGACTGTGTTGAACGACAACGGTGTGATTTGTGGTTCCACCTTAAATGAAAGATCGTCGCTTACATCAAATTTATAGAGATGCGCGTCTACCGTGGCATCTACAACATTCAAAATATACAGTAAGCCTCCGATAACACAGGTGAGCTCAAAATTGCGGTGGTAAAAATCACGGTACGCGAGCACTGCATTTTCCGATTCGTGCGGAAAAGGGTCAATAATATCGGGACTGACGCCCATCTTCGAGTAATAGGAATCGCGGTAATCAACGTATTTTCCGTGGTAACGAATTCCAAAATAGGCCAAAGCGCCAAATCCTCCGTAAATGATGGGTAATTTCCAGTATTTCCTGTTGTAGATTTGTCCCAGTCCAGGCAACACCGCGCTCATCCAGGTAGCTGCTTTGGGCGAATGCTTTTTAACTTTAGCAGTATCCGACGGCTGTTTTTTCCCTTTATCGGGAAGCATGAAACCGCTGTTTGAAATGTCCTGTTTTCCTGCATTGCGATGTTGAAGCAAATTATCGGAAAAGCTGTGTGATAATGATTTTGACGAAGTTTTGAGCGTAATGCTTTTTACGCTTATCTGATTTTGATGAAATGAAGTCTGAGCGTTGACAAATGGATGTGCCATTACAAAAAAAGCAACTGCTGAGAGCAGTGCTTTTCCGTAAAATTTATAGATGTCTTGAAAAAAGATCATGAACGTTTAAATTGTTCCAGAATTTTCTCCAGTTCCGATTCGTTTGAGAAGGGGATAACGATGCTTCCTTTGCCTTTATTGTATTTTACCTCAACACCGGTGCTGAGGCGTTCCGACAGCATTGCTTTAAATTCACTGATACGACCGGGAATTTCGGCAGCGACGACTTCCTTTTTCTGAACTACCGGCCGGTCGCTCATTTCGCGTACCAGCTTTTCTGTTTCTCTTACAGACAGACCGTTGGTAACAATCTCGTTGAAAATAAACAGCTGGCGTTCTTCGCTGTCAACATTGATTATGGCTCTTGCGTGGCCCATGCTAAGTATGCTGTCGCGGACAGCATACTGAATATCGGCGGGCAGTTTAAGCAGCCGCAGATAATTAGAAATCGTTGTTCTGTTTTTTCCGACCTGAACGCTGAGCTGGTCCTGTGTAAGGCTGCATTCTTCAATGAGACGCTGAAAGCTTATTGCAATTTCTATGGCGTTAAGGTTTTCGCGCTGAATATTTTCAACCAGCGACATCTCGAGCATTTGCTGGTCGTTGGCAATACGGATGTATGCGGGAACTTCGGTAAGGCCGGCTAATTGAGATGCCCTGAAACGTCTTTCTCCTGAAATGAGCTGGTATTTGTCATAGCCCATTTTGCGCACCGTAATGGGCTGTATAATACCCTGTTTGCTGATAGATTCGGCCAGTTCTCTCAGCGCGGCATCTTCAAAGGTTGTTCGTGGCTGAAACGGGTTGGTTTCAATATCTTCAATACTGATTTCTGTGATTGCACCTACAACGAATTTGCCGGTTTGGTCGGTGGAAGTAATATCTGTTTCGGGACTTTCAAGCAAGGAGCTCAGTCCCCGTCCCATGGCGCTGGGCCGTTTTTTAGTTACCATCATTGAAATCTATAAGTTTATCGGCCTGTTTTATGCGTGTCATTTCATTTTTCTGAAGAATTTCGCGGGCCAGGTTAAGGTAATTAATCGCGCCACGGCTTTCTGCATCATACATGATGATGGTTTCGCCGAAACTGGGAGCTTCGCCCAGCTTGGTATTCCGCTGAATCAGCGTATCAAACACCATTTGCTGGAAATGGGTTTTAACTTCTTCCACTACCTGATTGGAAAGGCGCAGCCTTGAATCATACATGGTAAGCAAAATACCTTCAATGTCAAGGTCGGGATTCAGACGCGACGAAGATTGTATGAGTTTTATAGTGTTCAGCAACTTGCCAAGCCCTTCGAGTGCAAAGTACTCGCACTGAACCGGAATAATAACCGAATCGGCGGCTACCAATGCATTCACAACAATCAGTCCCAGTGATGGAGAGCAGTCAATGATAATGAAATCGTAGCTGTCACGGAGTTTGTTGATGACTTTTTGCTTCATCTTTTTCTCCCGTTCGGGCAGATTGATCATTTCAATTTCAGCGCCAACAAGGTCAATATGAGCGGGCAGGAGGTCAAGATTCGGAGTTTTGGTATTCAGAATAATCTTTTTTGGCTCAAGATTATCGGGGTCAATAATACATTCGTATATACTTGTCTTGATATTTCTCGGATCAAACCCAACACCCGATGTGGCATTGGCCTGAGGATCGGCATCTATAAGTAAGGTCTTGTATTCCAGCACGGCAAAACTCGCTGCAAGATTAATTGCAGTGGTGGTTTTGCCGACACCGCCTTTCTGGTTTGCTATAGCAATAACTTTTCCCATATCTTCTTTCGGCTGCTTTTCGTCCGAATTTTTGTGTCCTTTGATTTTCGGAAGCAGCACAAAAATATAACAAATTCTTCATGCCGCAGACGAAATTTTATTCACAATGCACAATCCTTAACTGCAGTTTCCCGGGGCATCTCAATAATTACCCGGACGCTTACAGCATAACATGCACTCAACTGATGTTTTATCAGCTGCAACCTGAAATTTGTGGATTTTTATTTTTCTTCTCCGCGAGCTTCGAGATCTTCAAAATCGACATCGCTAAACGGGCTGTTTACTTCGTCGGGGTCAGGTTCGGGCTTTTCGCCTGTGTCAATAAAATGGATTACGTCTGACAATCCTTTGGTGAACTTTTCAAAATCTTCTTTATACAGAAACAATTTGTGTTTTTCATAGAAGAATTTGCCCTGCTCATTGTTAAACCGTCTCTTGCTTTCGGTAATGGTAATATAAAAGTCCTCTGCCTTTGTCGATTTAACATCGAAAAAATAAGTCCTTTTCCCCGCCCTTACTGCTTTCGAGAAAATCTCTTCACGACTGTTTCTGTCGTTTTTTTCATTCTCTTCCATATAGCACCGCATTTAAATTTGACTTCCAACGCAAATGTATAAAATTTTTGATAATAAATCACAGACCGTTCAAGTTTAACTAATTTATTCTATATGTTGAATTTATATTTAATGTAACATTCCGATATCCAAATATATAGTGATATTTTATCAGCTAATTTATGGAAGTAATCAATGCTGTATATGCTTTTTGTATTTCTGAAAATTGTATTGTTGAGAGCACTTTGATTTACTTGTTTTAGATAATGATAGTTACAAATTCAGAGGCAGGTTCTGAAATTTTAAACTTGAATATTTATGTTGTAACGAAAAAAAAGTGGCTGCGTTTTCGCAGTCACTCTCTTTTCAAGTCTTAATTCCGTTCAGGACTTAGGTAAAGATAATCTGAGTACCCTGTCCGCCGCACATGGCATAGAATTCACCAATGGTTATAATAGCTTTGACATGCTCGGAAAAATCTTCTTTTTTCAGTTTGAACATATCAACCGCCAGTTTGCAGGCATAGATTTCGCCACCGCCGGCAACTATCATATCCAGAAATTCGCTCACGGGAGGAATGTCCAGTTTCGCCATCTGGCTGCGCATCATAGCAGAAACGCCGGTTTCAACGAAAGGAATGGTGCCAAGCACCGTAGGGAAGGGAATGCCGCCCGGCATTGACATGGCCGGATTCCCGACTACGCCCGTGTGCAGATGGTCCATTTTATTTTTACGAATTCCGTCGAGGCCAAAGAAGGTGAAAAACACCCTCGCCTGAATGCCTTCCATAACGGCGCCATTGGCCATTACAAGTGTGGCATATACGTCTTCAATCGTGCCTTTGGCACAAATGATACAGACTTTTTTCAAAGGATACTCTTCCATGATAATTGTTTTTTTGTTGTTGTTTGAAGCAGTTTATACGCAGCTTACCGGTTTGGGAATACCTGCAATTTTTGATGATTTTTTTAAGGGTCCGCCGGGGAAAAGGTCATAAAGACCTTTGATATCTACAATTCCTGATTTTCCTACACTACGGATGGTGAGAACCTCACCTTTCAGAGCACGTTCCCTTAAATAATTCAGTACTTCATAATGCTTATCCGTAAGTGCGATTTCTTCTTCTTTCGCAATTTCGGCGGCAATTTCTTTGGTCCACTGTGAAGCGTCGGTGAGATATCCTTCTTCGGTAACATTCACATCAACACCGTTAAAATTTTTGATTGGCATGACATTTATTTATTTAGTTAAACAATTCAGTTATTTGGCACTTTCCTTAATTACACGGAGTGTATAAGAAAGCGCTTTGCGCACTTCAGGCGATTTCAATTCTTTGTAAATTTTATAGAGAGATTTATTATCAATGGTTTCATCAATTTTTGTTGAAGTAAGAACTCCTGAAACTTTTTCGAGTGACTGCATCAGCGATTTATCATTGAGTAAACGTACGAGGCTGAACAGGCTTGGCATATTGGATGAAAGCGCCTTCAGGTCATCCACCGTATAATGTTTGTGCATTTCACCAATCATGTGATACAATTCTGCCATGTACTCAAAGTAACCTTTGGTTTCGTACTCATGGAGCTTGTGAATAAAATCGATAATCATTTCGCGGGCAATGGGAGCGGCATCTTTGACCAGATCTACCGTGCTTTCAAACATATCAAGCACCTGCGAAATATTATTTACGTTACGAAGAAGTTTAAAAAGCAGTTCTTTTATGGCAAGGGTGTCGAGTTCGCAACCGCGCTGGTCCAGTTCTTCAACTACGCTTTTAAACACATCTTTACCAATAATGGACACGTCGGTAATCAGGTCATCCACGACTTCCCTTTTCTGACGCTGCTCATTTACGTATTCCAGCAATAGATCCACTTTTTGATTCAGCTCGGAAATTTGTTGCTGCAAATCTTTTTCAGACATGGTTTTTTCCATTTTTTAGTTTGCCTTTTTACCTGCCATTGACATTTCAGCTTCAATCGGCATTTCTTTTCCTTTAAGCAATATGTGCCAATAGATCCAACGGAAGAGAACCTTGCCGTAGTGGTTCATTTTTGTATTCTGCAGCAGCCCGAAAGGTCCTATTCCCGGCAATGGAAACGTGCCCGGAAGCGGTTCTGTCTGGTAATTGAAATCAATGAGCGAGCCCTTGCCATATCCTGTTTCTATGTAACAGTTGGCATGTCCGTCGAATTTGGCGTGCAAAGGACGATTTTCGATAGCGCTCAGCAGATTTTCGAATAATACCTCTGCGGCGAAATGTGCTACTGAGCCGGCTTTTGATGTAGGAATATTGGAGGCGTCGCCGAGTACAAAAATGTTTTCATAATCGACAGAGCGAAGGGTGAATTTATCGGTTGCAACATAATTTAAATCGTCGCCCATCCCGCTACGGGCAATCATTTCATTGCCTTTGTTTACGGGAACTATGGCAAGCACATCGAAAGGCACTTCCTGTCCGTCGTATGAAACGATTTTTTTATTTTCGTTATCCACATGTTCAATATAAAAATCCGGGATTACATTGATGTGCTTTTCATGGAGCAATTCACCCAGCATTTTTGATGCACGGGGTTTTGTAAACGCACCTGAAAGAGGCGTTACGTATATTATTTCCACTTTATCACGAATACCTACTTTTGAAAAATACTCATCGGCCAGAAATACAAATTCAAGTGGTGCCACAGGGCATTTAAAAGGCAATTCTGCAATGTTCATTACAAGTCTGCCGCCCTGCCATGTTTTGAAAAATTCACGAAGGGCCAGCGCTCCGTCAATGGTATAAAAATCAAAAATATTTTTGCGCCATAATTCGCCAACCAAGCCGGGCGTTTCTTCCGGATGAATGTCGTTACCTGAAGCGATTATCAGAAAGTCGTAGGTTAATATTTTACCACCCATTAACTGAACCTGATTTTTCCCGGGCTCAATTTTATCAATTTCTGAATAAATAACATTAATCCCAACCGGAAAGAAATTGCTTTTGGGCTTGATTACGTCCTGTTTGTTATATATCCCAAAAGGAATAAACAGCAGGCCGGGCTGATAGTAATGGGTTTTTTCTTTATCCACAATAGTGATGTCCCATTCGCTTCTGTCAAGAACTTTACGAAGCTTGTTTACCATGATTGTTCCTGCCGTACCTGCACCGAGAATCAGAATTTTTCTCATATTTAAAAGGATTATTTTGTCGGTTTCGTATTTAATCATGTAAAGATATAAATAAAAATATATCCTACCTTTTAGATAGTAAATAAATTTTGGAAATTGATTTAGGTCATTTTATATGGAAAAATTCAATATCCAATTGTCAAATATAGAATAATTAAGTCGAATTTAATCATGCACAAAAAAAAGCCCGCTCTGCAAAGAGCGGGCTTTTTGTCTTGCAAATAAAAATTAGCGGATAAGCATTACGGTTCCTCTGTATGTATGCGGGTTTCCGTTAATTTCTTTGAAGAATATCTGCCATGTATAAACACCAGGATTAGCCATTTGTCCGTTCGAAAATTTGCCATCCCAGGGTTTATCCCAATCAGAGGACTCATATTGCAATTTATCCCATCTGTCATAAACTTCGAATTTGAGACCATTTTTATCGAGATTGGTTCCAACAGGCATATAAAAGTCGTTCAATCCGTCACCATCCGGTGTAAAAGCGTTAGGCGCAAAGAATGTGAAAAAATCTGTTACAACGACTTCCTTCACTGCCGTGTCTTTACAGCCATTATCGTTCTCTACAAATAGTTTTATATGATATTCGCCCACTTCATTGTAAAGATGCCCCGGGTTTTTTTCTGTAGAATAATCCTGACCGCCTGAGTTTGGATCATCAAAATCCCATGTCCAATGCGTAGCGTTTATTGATTGATCTACCATGGCAACATAAGGTTCCGAAATTGTAATATCCTGGGGTGTCGTAATAAATGCTGCGACAGGGTTTGGATATACTATTACAGCTTGTGGGTAATGGTATTCAGCGGTGCATCCATTAAGACTTGTGAGTGATAATGAAATCGTGTATTCGCCCGCATTCGCATAGAAATGAGATGGATTTTGATCATAAGAAATATTAGATGTGAGTGAAGCAGAATCACCGAAAGTCCACTCGTAAATCATGTGAGGCGGAATTGTATTTTCAGTAATATTCACGGTCAAAGAACCACATCCGGTTTTGTTATCCAGGGTGAAATCCGGTACCGGTTTTGGAGAAACAACAACGGTAGCTGAATCTGTTGCCGGAAGGGAACCGCAGGCATCAGTAACTGTTACAAAATAGGTTGTTGTTACAGATGGAGATACAGATACCGGCGGATTTGCTGCGCCAATACCATTGCTCCAAACGTAAGCGTATGGTGGAACACCTCCTGAAACAGTTGTGGACAGTGTCGTCTGGTCGCCTTCGCATATCGCTGAAGGTGTAAAGTCAGATAACGTAAGTGGTGCATTTGTATAAATAGTTACACTGGCGGGCGATGAGCTGCATCCGTTGGTATCAGTAACCGAAACAATGAAAGTGGTGGTGCTGAATATTTGCAGCGAATGCTGTTCTCCGGTGCCAACGCCATTGTCCCAGTTGAATACATAACCCGGATTTCCACCAAATGCAGTAGCACCAATAGTTGCATATGTCCCGTTGCACACAGTGTCGTCTGCCGATGCAATTACAACAAGCTGGTCGGGCTGGGTAATTGTGAACGAACTAATAGCTGAACAGTTTTTCGTATCTGTGACGGTGACCGTATAACTTCCTGCACTTAAGGAACTGTCAGTTGCAGATGCAGTTGAATTTGACCAAAGATAGTAGTACGGCGATATACCGCCTGATACAAGTATGGTTGCACTTCCATTGTCACCGCCAAAACATGTGACGTTGGAAGAACTTTGTATTGTTGCCGTAAGTGTCGATGCCTGAGAAATCTGAGCTTGATCGGTCGAAATGCAACCGGCTGAATCGGTAACAGTCACTGTGTATGTTCCTGCAGCCAGATTATTGTTGACAGCCGTTGTTGTTCCGTTTGACCATGCATAAGCGTAAGGTGATGTTCCACCGCCGGCAGTCACTGTTGCAGAACCATTGTTTCCTCCGTTGC